>NZ_MNQY01000106.1:0-50241 GCF_001915675.1 Parabacteroides sp. merdae-related_45_40
GGCTTTTGTGGAATGAAGAACCGTATTTTGCCAATTTAATACCTATTATATTCGTTTTTACATTTGTTTATTCGATTATTTTATATGCTTTTTCAAAAGCTAAAGAAGGCAATACGCTGGTTTCCAATCATATGATAAAACACCATGTTTTAGAAGTGATAGAGAATTGATCATGCGCAGTATGGACCTGCTTCGCGGGAAAAACCCGAATCCATTTACTAACTATGTGAAGAAAGACTGCTATATTTGCCTTGTAACAATCGTTGCTGGGCAAATTATCGTATATACAGAAGCATATGAACATACAAAAATTAAAATTACTATTAGCAACAGCCTGTCTGGCTCCCCTGCCACTCACCGCCCAAATCACGGAAAGAGAACGGCCGGCAGAATGGAAACACCTCATTACAGGCGGACGCTACATGGACCGTTTCGAAGCAATGCCCGATGGCACGCTCTCCGGAGAGACGTGGGGAGCGGACAGCGTACGCCCCCGGTATATCGACAACGGTATCGAACATCCCGACATCTCGTTCTGGGGAGGCAATATCCTCCAAACGCCGGACCGGAAATACCATCTGTTCGTATGCGGATGGCCGGAAAGCGCTCCCAAAGGGCATATGGAATGGCCCAATTCAACCGTTTACCATGCGACCGGCGATCGCCTGCACGGGCCTTTCACCATCCAAGACACGATAGGGAAAGGGCATAACCCGGAGGCTTTCGTCCTCAACGACGGCCGGATCGTCGTATATGTCATCGACGGATATTATATAGCCGACCAGGTCAACGGCCCCTGGCAATACGGAAAGTTTACGTTCAATCCCCGCGACCGGAAGATCATCGAAGGACTGAGCAACCTCAGCTTTGCCAAAAGGCAGGATGGTTCTTATCTGATGGTTTGCCGGGGAGGAGGCATCTGGATCAGCAAAGACGGCATCGCCCCTTACGAACAGATCACGGACAAGCG
The DNA here is from genome assembly GCF_001915675.1 of Parabacteroides sp. merdae-related_45_40. NCBI lineage: Bacteria > Pseudomonadati > Bacteroidota > Bacteroidia > Bacteroidales > Tannerellaceae > Parabacteroides > Parabacteroides sp. merdae-related_45_40. The sequence continues at coordinate 971 of NZ_MNQY01000106.1, forward strand.
GGTTTATCCGCCTGTCAAAGGAGAGTTCGAGGACCCGGTCATCTGGCGGGACTCCCTGCAATATCACCTGATCGTGAATGACTGGCTGGGACGTATCGCCTTCTACCAACGTTCCAAAGACGGCATCCATTGGGTGACGGAACAAGGGGAAGCCTATGTGCCCGGCATCTCCTTCCATCGGGACGGGCATGTCGAGCATTGGTTCAAATACGAACGTCCTAAAGTCTTCCAAGACAAACAAGGACGTGTAGAGCAGATGAACTTTGCCGTCATCGACACCGTCAAATGGGATGATCATGGCAATGACAACCACAGTTCGAAGAATATCTGTATCCCGATGAACAAGGGGATGCTATTATCCGTCCTGAATCGAACACCGATAACAGCCTCCACTGAAATCATCCGGGTCAAGATCCTAGCGGAAGAAGGCTTCGACCCGCTCCGGGAGATCGATGTGCCGTCCCTGCGGTTCGGTTCATACAACGAAGTGAACTTCGGCAGAGGGTGTAAAGTGGTCAAAACCGAAGCATCCGGAAAAGACCTTATCCTGACATTCGACGGTAAGGGAAGCGGCATCACACCGGATGAATTCGCTCCGAAGATGATCGGAAAGGATAAAAACGGAAAACTGTTGTTCGGATATGCGAACCTGCCTTATGTCGATTACAAGCCGGCTCTATTATCCTGCCGACGTCCCGTTTACCGGGAAGGCCGGAACGAAGTCGAACTGGAAATCCAGAACTTCGGACTATCGGTATCAGGAGAAATGACAGTCGAAATCAAGCAAGCCGGGGCAGGAATGGGCCGTCATACGGTCAAGCCCCTGCAACCGTATGAAAAAGCAAGCCTCACTTTTACCCCTGAAAAGGGGAAATGGACGGATAAAGCGGATTACCAGGTAGTCTTCCTCCGGGATGGGCAAATAGTAGAAACAAACAATTTCAATATCTCCAAATAATCATTTATAAACATGAGACACACTTTTATCCTCCTGCTCGGAGCCATGCTCTCCCTACAAGGGCAAGCCCAGGACAAGCAGCTACCATTTCAGAACACGATCAAGGTCGAAGCAGGCGACAGCCATGCGGACATCATCGCGAAAGCGGCCCATGTCGTGCCTTCGCCCAACCAGTTGGCGGCATTGCAAAACGAGTTTATCGCCTTCATCCATTTCGGGCCGAACAGTTTTACCCGCCTGGAATGGGGAAGCGGAAAGGAAGACCCGAAAGTCTTCGACCTGAAAGAGCTCGACACGGACCAGTGGTGCGAGGCCATGAAAGCAGCCGGCATGAAGATGGTGATTCTGACGGTCAAGCACCATGACGGGTTCGTCCTGTGGCAAAGCCGTTACACAAAACACGGCATCATGTCCACCGGTTTCCGCGACGGCAAAGGCGACATCCTGAAAGACCTGTCCGAATCCTGCCGCAAATACGGATTGAAGTTAGGCGTCTATCTGTCACCGGCAGACCTGTACCATATCGAAAACCCGGAAGGGTTGTACGGCAACCTCAGCCCATACACCAAACGGACCATCCCGCGGGAAGTCCCCGGACGGCCTTTTGCCAACAAGACCCGTTTCGAATTCGTAGTGGACGACTACAACGAATACTTCCTCAACCAACTCTTCGAGATCCTGACCGAATACGGCCCGATCCACGAAGTATGGTTCGACGGGGCACATCCCAAGCGGAAAGGCGGACAGACCTACAACTATCCCGCCTGGAAAAAACTGATCAAGGCACTTGCCCCCAACGCCGTTATCTTCGGACGGGAAGATGTCCGGTGGTGCGGCAATGAAGCCGGCGGCACACGGTCGACCGAATGGAACGTGATCCCCTACCAGGCAAATCCGGACACGATGTCGAACTTCGCCGATATGACTGACAAAAACCTCGGAAGCCGTGAACAGCTCTATAAAGCCAAATACCTGCATTACCAGCAGGCCGAAACCAACACTTCCATCCGCGAAGGCTGGTTCTACCGGGACGACACGCACCAGAAAGTACGAAGCACCGACGATGTGTTCGACATCTATGAACGCGCCGTAGGAGGCAACTCCACCTTCCTGTTGAACATCCCGCCCAACCGGAACGGGAAATTCTCTCCGACGGATGTAGCCGTGCTGAAGGAAACCGGCCAGCGAATCCGGGAAACCTACGGGACCGACCTGTTCCGTCAGGCAAAAGGCCCGAAAGAGGTGCTCGACCAAAATGCAGACACCTATGTGACGGCCGATAAGGACGGGGCGGGAATCGTCATCTCCACTCCCCAACCTGTCACCCTCAACCGCCTGGTTCTCCAGGAAGCGATTGCCACCAACGGGGAACGGGTAGAGAAACACGCCGTGGATGCCTGGATCGACGGAGGATGGAAAGAGATCGCCCATGCCACCAACATCGGCTACAAACGAATCCTGCGTTTCCCGGATGTCACGACGGACAAGATACGGGTCCGCATACTCGAATCCCGCCTGACACCCGCCATCTGCACCATCTCCGCTCACCACTACAAAGCCCGTCCGCCCCGGTTGAGCGCACAGAGAAGCATGGACGGATTGGTTACCATCGAACCGATGGCACAGGAATTCGGCTGGAAAGCGCACGGCGAGAACATTGCCGAGAACCTGAACGCAGGTTTCAAGATCTACTATACGACAGACGGAACGGAACCATCGGCAGGCTCTACCGAATATAAAGCACCTTTCCTGATGGGAAACAGCGAACTGAAAGCGGTAGCCATCCTGAACGGAGAAAAGGGAGCTATCTTGCAGGAACGGTTCGGGCTGGTCAAGAAGGGATGGAAGATAGCCGACAAGACCGCGCAATCCCTCGCCATCGACCTCGGCAGCCAGCAAACGGTAAGCGGCTTTGCCTTCACCCCGCAAAAACAAGGCGGTAAGGGCACAGTAGCCGGTATCATCCGGATCAGCAACGACGGGAAGAACTGGAAAGAGGTGGAACGCTTCGAATTCGGCAACCTGATCAACGATCCGTCCAAACGCTACCATCATTTCAAGCAAACGGTAAAAGCCCGCTACGTCCAAGTGGAAGCAGCGGAAATCGCCGCCCATACGGAGGCTGCCGCCCTTGCTGGAATAGACATCTTCTAAGGCTCGTCTACAAACAGTATATACCTTGTAAGGTAAAGTCATATACGTTATAAAGTAAAAGAAAAAAGGTTATAGGGAATTTTATTTTACCCTATAACCTTTTTTCTTTTATTCGTTCCTGTGCTAGCCCGGAAGAGCGAAAACAGAACTACATCGCAAAAGGTGTAGCTTTCACATACGCCTTATATCCTTTGATCATGCCGGGGAATCCTTCTTCTGCACGGGGCAGGTAGCGGAAACCGGATATCGTCTGCTCTTCCTTCAAATCGATCACGACCTGGTGCGGATATTTGTCTCCCTGCTTCGTGCTCCAATAGGTAGATTCCTGCAAGTCATAGATCTTATCGGCAGTGAAGTTACCCCACTGCGTGCTTTCACTGTCCGCATAGGAGATATTCCAATGCTGGCGAGGGAGCGGCTTGCCGTCTTCGTCCAACAGATAGAACTCGGCCATAGCGGCATTGTCCTTGCCATCCTGTGCATCCAATGCTTCGAGGCAGAAATAGCGGCCCTTGACAGTCTGGCCAAACTTCACTTCCTGCCAGCCGTTTCCGGGTTTCAGCGCACCGTTGGCAACCGGTTTCTCACCTTTCAGGTTCAGCGTCTGCCCCTCTTCACGGTGGGTAGCCGGGGCTTCAGCCCGCAACATATCCAAGATCGGTTCCTTCCGGCCTTCCACTACAGCCTTTTCCGGGCCTAACAGGTCGAGGATGATGATCTCGTTCTTTCCCTTCTTCAACCAGCATCCGGGCATAAACAAAGTCTGCTGAGGTCCGATCTCCCAGAAGCGGCCCATCGCCTTTCCGTTTACCCAAACCATGCCTTTTCCCCAGGTCTGCATGTCGAGGAACACGTCTCCGACTTCATCCAGCTCGAAAGTAGTCCGGTAATAAGCCGGTCCGTCGAGTTTGTCTCCCGCTGCATACTTCTTGTCCTGTACGAAAGCGTAATCGACCGGGAAGCTGTAAACCTGCCAGTCTTCCAGTTCCTGTCTGCCGGTGTCGCTGATCAGTTCCACCTTATCCGTAATCCCCTTACGGTCGTGGATGGCAACATCGAAGTTGACACGTCCCATCGCCTCCACCAGGATATCCAGGCGCGTTCCTGCTGCCAAAGCCGGCAGCACCACCGTGTTTTCACCTCTGCGACGATCCAGACGGCCCAACAGTTTGCCATCGGCAAAGACCTGTGCCCAGTCATGCACCTCATCGATCAACAGGGTCGTTCCTTCCTTTACGGCAGGCAGAGTCGTCCGGTAAAGGATCGTTCCCCAACCTTGGTCGAACTGCTCCATCGGTTTAATCTCTTTCGAAGCCTGGGGAGCAGGCAGATTGTCGAACAGCGGAGCCACTTCGCCGACGGTGAACGCCGGGATCTCGATCAAAGGATAAGCTGCCGGGACATCGGGTATGACCTGGCCGGAATCGGCATATTGTGTCAGTAGTTCACGTAACTTGTAGTATTTGGGAGTCGCCCACCCCGCCTCGCTGATCGGGGCGTCATAATCGTAGGAGCTGCACATGGCGGAATAGGCCGGGCTGTTCGCACCGCCCCAATGTCCGAAAGTCGTCCCCCCGTGCGCCATATAGAGCGAGAAGGAGATATGGCGGTCCAGCATGTCCTTGATACCGGAAACCATCACCCCGGCATCGCGCGTCTCGTGCTTGCGTCCCCAATGGTCGAACCATCCGCTCCAGAACTCGCTGCACATCAGCGGAGCATCGGGGCGTGCCTCTTTCAACTTCTTGAACTGGGCATCGATATTGGCTCCTGTCCCGAAGTTGATCGTCCAGACCAGGTCATCCAAACCGTTCAACTGGAAAGTAGAGCTCCAGTCACACTGGAACAACGGGACATCCGTAAAGCCTGCTGCCTTCACCGCATCGCGGATATTGGCGATATACGCCTTGTCGGTAGCATATGCCCCATACTCGTTCTCGACCTGTACCATGATGATATTCCCGCCCCGGGTCACCTGCAAGTCGGCCAACTGCTTGCCGATCTCGTTCATGAACAGCTTCGTCCGTTCGAGGAAATAGGGATCGTTGGTACGGAGCTTGATATCCTCCTTCTTCAACAGCCACCAGGGCAGTCCGCCCATCTCCCACTCAGAGCAGACATAAGGGCCGGGACGCAACATGATATACATGCCTTCTTTCTGGGCCAGCCGGCAAAAAGCGGCAATATCGTTCTGCCCCTTGAAATCGAACTCGCCCGGTTTCTGCTCATGGATATTCCAGAACGCATAGATACAGATCGTATTCATGCCGAGTGCCTTGCACATCTGAATACGATGTTGCCAGTATTCGGCGGGGATACGGGTGTAATGTATCTCCGCCGCCTTAATCACAAATGGTTTGCCATCCAGCAGGAAGGTTCCCTTCCCGATAGAAAAATCGTGCTTCTCCCCTTGTCTGGGACTGCATCCTGAGAGCAGGAGGATAACGCAGCAGGTTATCAATCCTGCTAAAATCTTGTTTACGTGTTTCATATAAGTTAATTGTATTGTACTGTCACTGTTTTATCTTTCTCTGTTTCCAGAATCAGGACTCCCTCCTTCTCCAGTTTATCTCCCTTGTTGCCCGTTACGGAAGCGACTTTGCATCCTTCAGGGATAGCCAGACGCAACGTCCCGCCCTGTTCGGGCAAGATACGGACTTGCCGCACCTGCCCCGCCACCTTTTCGGCCGAGACAAGGAAAGCGCCCATGGCACGCAGTTTGTCGAAAGATACATCCTGCCAGGCAACCGGTACAGCCGGGAACACCCGGATAACGCCCGTATGGCTCTGGAGCAGCATCTCCTGGATACCGGCGGCAAAGGCGAAGTTTCCTTCCAAAGTAAACGGACGGTAGGTGAATTTCGACTTTCCGCTTTTCGTCTGGTCGCCGTTCGCATGGAACGTATTCGGGAGGCAGAAACATTCGGCAAAGGTGCGCAGTGCATCGGCAGCCCCTTCCCCGTCGAAGGCACGAGCTTTCATATTCCCGAACCAGCTATAGGAATAGCCGCACCAGTAATCAGGCCCGAAATCTTGTAGCTTCTTCAAGGTCGCTTTTATAATCTCCTGGGATTTCTCGCCCTGGCTCCAATCAACAAGGCCGAGCGGATGGATCGACATGGCGTGGGAGAAATGACGGTGCGACTGGTCGTAAGGGAAACCTTTTGCAAAGGTCAAAGCCCGGTCTTCATCCAGGTTCAGATCGGGCAGTTGAGCACCGATCGCTTTCCAGTGGGCAGCCTCGTCTGCCAACCCCAATTCGGAAGCCAGCTCGGAAGCGGCATTGAAAGCGAAGTGCATCAAGGAAAGGTCATAGTTTGTCATATCCTTGAACCACGCATTGATCGAGTTGTCGAAAATTTCCGGGCTGGAACTCAGCGGCAACCGGCGTACTCCGTCAGCATCGACTGTGGAGATCTGTTCGAGATAAGTCGCCACGTCCTTCAGAAACGGGTAGGCCCGCTCTTTCAGGAAAATGCGGTCGGCCGAATACTTCCAGTGCAGATAGAAATGCTGTCCCAGCCATGCGCTGACCGTCGGCGACATGGAGTACTGTACCCATCCGCCCATCGGCTCGCCGGTCAGGGTGCAAACGCCGGGAACATTCATCCCGTCCGTCCCGAAATACTCGCGGGTATATTTTTTATACACATCACGCTGTTCCCAGAGGGTATTCAGATAGCCCATCCCCTCCTGCAAATGGTTGCCGGTATAGGCAGGCCAATAACTCAACTGTGTGTTCAGGTCATGATGGTAGTCTCCTTTCCAGGGCGGCAACATCCCGTTATCGGCTCCTCGCGGGCAGCCGACCCGAACTTGTACATCTCGTTGTTGTACTGTTTCTGCAGGAGCGTATCCGGCAGCGAGACGGATGACTGTGTCCAATAGCCTTTCCAGAAGTCCATATGCGAGCGGTAGTCTGCCTCCACGCCACGCTCCATCGCCTCTGCCGTTTCCTGGTCGGCCCGGTCGGCAGCCAAAGAAGAGGTCAGGCTCCATACGCCGCTGAGCGTGCCGCCTTTCTGCTGCCAACGGACGACCACATCGTACGAAAAGCCTCCCCACCCTTCCTGATGGAAAGTGGTCGTACCGGCTTCCTTCTGTATCGTCCCCTGTTTATATCCGAGGCGTCCTAAGGCCGGACCGGCATGCGAGTTGTCGCCTGCGACCTCATCCGGGTTACTGTAGCGGGGTGCCATGATCTCCGGCGAAACCGTATCCGGCAGATTCTCGAAGACAAACCATCCGACCGGCTCGCTGGCATGGACGAACGTCTGCAACTTCGTCCCGTTCTCCCAAAGCACCTCACAAAGGGCATTATTGAGGAAAAGATGTACGGAAAAAACCTTTCCGATATTCAACGGGAACTCCAAAGCCGCCCCCGGTATCTTAGACGGGGCAGGCAAAGCATTATAGGGGTGGTCGAACTTCTTCTGCACCGGCAGATAATCCCCTTTCCTCACCTGCTCACAGACCCAGGCAAAACGATTGTTCGGTCCTGCAATACTATCCATCGGGCGCAAGTCCCAGAGATCCGTCCGATCCAGCGAAAAACGTAGCACAGAATCGCGTTGCCAGACTAATGTTCCTACTGTGGCATTTCCCAACGGGATTCCTTCATCCCAAGTCTTGGCCAAGTGACCAAACTGCAAGTCACTGCTTGTCGGTGTGACAGGCAGTGACTCCTTTTCGCAACAGGCAGCCAATAGGCATACGCTTATGCAAGTTAGCCAAAATTCCTTTTTCATTCGTATTAAATCGATATTATTCTTTCTTTGTCTCCTGCAAAGATACGGTTTATTGATTTAATAACTGCTTGACAGCTTCGTCCGAACGAGTTTCCGTCTCCCGGATTTTGTTATAGTCGAACAAAGCATCGAGTTCGTAAAGTTGCAGGGTAACAGTCGGGGCAAAACGGTCGGAAGCGACATAGTTGCGAACTGATGTCAGCAATTGTTGCATGGCCAGGCGTTTCTCTATATCCTTAACCGGATCGACCACAAGGACAAACAGCTTGCCGCTTGCCGCAATCTCTCCGCTTTCGCTTTCGAGCTGCCAAGTCAACAGCCCTTTACGGATCGCTTCGGGACCGAAATGATAGATGCCCATCTTCGCAGTAAAGGTCTCCGCATTTGTGTAAGCACGCTTCTGAAGGCGCGCCAGCAGGACGACCGGAGCACATGATTCACGGTATTTCTCAGGGGTTACCAACCCTTTGCTTTCCCAGAAGGCATCCAAGATACCGACTACTTCTCCCGCCTCTTCAGCAAGATCATGGGGATGCCGCCGCTGGAGTACAAGAAGATGAAGAAAGGAGGATTACCAATAATACTCATCCAGTATCTCCTGCATCCGGGGCGTTGCGGCATCGGTATCGCCAACCTCGCGACGCAGTTGCAGCAGCTCGCGCTTCATCTTTTCGATTTCACCGGCATAAGCGGGGGAATTGTAGACGTTATGGTCTTCGTGGGGGTCGGCGAGCAGGTCGTAGAACTCCCACGACGGCGTGACGGGAGCCTTATCCGATCCGGTCGCATTCAGCGGATCGCCGTAGAGGAACATCAGTTTGTAGCGATGGTTGCGGATGCCCATGTGGGCGGGACGGATCTTGTGGTGCGTCCAGTAGCGGTAGTACATGGACTGCCGCCAGTCGCGCGGAGTCTCGCCCTTCAGATTGTCGCGGAAGCTGCGGCCTTCGCTGCACGACGGGGCGCCCACCCCGGCATAGTCGGCCAACGTAGCGGCAAAATCAATATTGAGGATGATGTCGGAATTGCGCGTCCCGGCCGGGATCTCCTTCGGGTAGCGGATAACGAACGGCATGCGAAGCGGCTCCTCGTACATCATGCGCTTGTCGAAAAAGCCATGCTCGCCGAGGAAATAACCCTGGTCGGAGACATAGACTACGATCGTATTCTCGGACAGCCCCTCTTCGTCAAGGAAACGCAGCAGGCGGCCGATATTGTCATCGATGGCCGCTCCGCAACGCAAGTAGTCGCGAATCAACTTCTGATAGATTTTCCGGCGCGCATCTTCCTTGCCCATTCCTTCTATGGAGAAAGGCAGTTCCGGATACTTGCACCACCAGGAATCCGGGTCTTTCGAGGCGATCCCCCATCGGCGGGCCATATCTTCCAACGGTTGTCCGGGGAACGTACGCCCGGATTCTTCCGGCCCGAACTCCATCATGTTTGCCGGTTCGGGGAACGTGACTCCGTCATAAATATGTTTCAACCGTTCGGGGAAATCCCACGGTTCGTGTGTCGCCTTAAAATGGCAACACATCATGAAGGGCCGGTCCTTATCGCGCGAACGGATCCACCGGATCGTCTTGTCGGTCACCAGGTCGGTCGAGAAGCCCTTCTCCACCTTGCCGCTTTTCCCTTTATCATCGTCTATCCAGCCCTCCGCGGTCTTGAAAAGCGGGTCCCAATATTCCCCCTGGTCATGAAAAACCGAAAAGGTGTCGAAACCCGACGGCTGCGTCTTGAGATGCCATTTGCCGAAAAGGGCCGTCTGATACCCTCCCTCCTGCATGCGTTTCGCAATATTGTCCAAAGCCGGATCGAGCCTGTCTTCAAGCGTATAGACCCCGTTATGATGGCTATAGGCGCCTGTCATGATAGCCGCGCGGCTGGGCACGGAGATCGAGTTCGTGCAAAAGCAGTTGTCAAGCACGCACCCCTCGGCCGCCAGGCGGCGGATATTCTCGTTCTTCACGTATTCGCTCAGTATTCCTCCATAGATTCCCCACGCCTGCGAGGTATGATCGTCGGAAAGGATGAAAAGGATGTTCGGGCGTCCAGAGTCGGCTTCCGGCTTTTCGTCTGCCATCGCAGGAGAGGCAGACGCCAAAAAACCGGTCGTGATGATTAGTTGATCGAATGTTTTCATGACATTTTTTGTTTTTCTTTCCTACAAAAGTAATGAATTTAAATAGATACCAACAACATTATCTTGCAAATGAAACCCCTCGTTTCATGCAACATGACAAGGAACCTTATCGATTTCCGAAAAAATCATATCTATAATTAATTATTCATTTGCTTTCAATATGGCGGAGTTTCTTGTCTTCTCTATTTCTATTTGCTTAAATGTATGCTTTTTACCCCAGTTGAACCGATAACTCACATTCACATAAAATACATGATCGTTTATTTTCGGACCATAATTCCGGGAATATGAGCTATAGATATCCGAAGTATACTCTCTCTTTTTTACAAAAGTAGAAAATGGATTACGTGTTCCTAATTCAAAATTCCAATTATTAAGATTATATCCTACGTTAAAATTGTAGATAAGTGGAGTACGATAGAAAACTCCGACATCATCATAATTCTTTTGGGGAGTTATGAGTTGTCCGGAAGCCATGAAATTTTTATATATAAACAACAATTTAGCTGAAGCATAAAAACAATTGACATCTAATTTTCTCCATGCATGTATAACTCGTTTTTTATAATATCCGGCCAAATCGAATGTCAATTTTCCAGGTATGACTTTTAGCTTCATTCTTGGACCTGTCACTAAATCAAATCCGGATTTAGCTATGGCATAATCATGTATAAACAAATTCCGGCTTTCATCATAAGATACTCGTTCATAAGGGACATTTCAAACGAAGTATGATAAGTAAGATTGAAAACAGGCGTATTTAAAGAATAAGTCAAACCCGTCAAATAAAATTTCAATACCTTTACCTCTGGATTACCTCTGCGTATCTGATATTTATCAATTCTTTGCTCTGTTAAAGAACGATATTGCAACCCAAGATCACCCGATTCAAGAGCCGTGGTAAAACGTATCGAATTATTCTCATTAATCATATAAGTCATAAAAAGTCCGGGACTGAAAAAATGTTGTAAAGAAGATTCTTTCTTATTATCGATATAAGTCAACTGATCGGCCCATTGAACAGTCATTTTCAATTTATTTTTTAACCGAAAAGCATATCCTAATGTCAACCTCCCTTCTCCCTTTGTTTGGTAATCATCCGAAAGCTGTCCATCGATTTCATATTGAGTATGGGCATAAGTATGGTCATAGTTCAACAGGACAAAGAGAACATCGCTTTTTCGTACAGTTTTCCTATACATCAGTTGAGGAATTACCCTATAATTATTTTCTTTTGCATGTGTATTATAAGCTAAAGTAATTTTGTCATTTTGTAAAGCCTCATACTGTCTGTCATACTTATTCTGATTGTAATTTCCACTTAAACGGAAACGTATATACTGTTCGTGTTTTAGACTCCCGGTATATTCTATCCTCAAAGCAGGATTAAAATTATGAGAAGAAGAATTGTCATCCACTTTATACCGGACCGGGTCATTGCTGTACGTTTGCATACTTAAATCATCCTCATCCGATTTTTCCTGATTCAAGACTAAAGTTGTATAAAGTTGATTGTGCTTATCATGGTAAAGATAATTAAAATAGCTATTTATACTATTACTATTTTGAGGAGAGAGTAAACTTGACGCTTCATTCACGATCGTTTCCTTTGTCGATTTTAAATAAGTCGAAGTTTCATAGCCACGTTTAGGAGTATAATTATTATAGCTGTCTGAAACTGAAACAATAAACTCGGACTTTTTGTTAAAAATCTGTCCTGTAGCTCCATAACTACCGTTTCCTTTATTCAAATGCTGTTGCCCATTCATAGCGACCATCCCTCCTCTATCATGATGTTCTAAAATATAGTCGACAACAGAATTCGCATTCGGATATTCAGGATGATGTTGATCATAAAAATCAATACGGAGAATATCTTTGGGATTCAGGTTTCGGATCTCATCGCTCGAAGCTTCCCGTCCATTGATGAGGAGCAATGTTTCTCCTTGAATAGTCGATACCTTTTTTGTAAACGGATCGACATCCAATGTCGGTATCATCATTAATGCCAATGCTTTATAACCATCCGATGCATGACGTAACTGTTCTTTGGAAGGAAAATACAAGACCTTATCAGTAGTACGCGTTATTTGTCGACCGGTGACAACAACCTCATCCAGCTTATTACTTTCTTCTATCAAAACAATATCACCTAACTGCAATTCACCCAAATCGCCCTTTGTATGAAGGACATGTTCCTTATAACCAATATAATTTATAACCAATTTATATCCAAAAGGAGAAACAGGTGCTGTTATTGAAAAATTACCGGAACTATCACTGATATCTCCCTTTACAAACACTGAATCGTGTATGAAACAGCGAACTGTTGCAGAAGAGACCGCATTTTTATGTTCATCTACAAGACGCCCCTTCAAACAAATATTTTGAGCCTCTAATAATGTATTCAATAAACATAAAACAATTATGAATAATGCTTTCATTGTATCCTACAAAATTTTAAAACCGCCTTGACCATGCTTAGCTCTTAATCATAAAAGAACCTTCACATAATCAGGACAGACAGCATGTTATTCCATTCTGAAGTCAGAAAAAATAAACATACAATACTACTAATAAAAATAAACAAATTTTTATTCATAACTCTTACCTTTCTAAATTCTAATGCAAATTTCAGACATAAAACACAAAAAAAACCGGATTAGAAAAAATAAGTTCAGTATAGAATAAAAAACAAATAATTTGCTAATTTTCAGACATATAAATCTGATCTCATACATTAAAAATTCACTTTTACTTTCAAAAACCGGATTCGACCAGACAAAAAACCGGATTTTACCATAATAATTTTTCGAGAAATCGGTCTAAACTTTGCTTTTCAGACACATTAAAGTATTTTTCTTTTATCTCGGCTTTCTGTTTTGTGATCGTATCTGGTGCTAAGTTTAGTATAGTCGCAATTTTACCAGTTTTTACCCCCAGTTTAACCAGACAACAGATTAACAATTCTCGCTCATCCAATTTATACTGTATGAACAAATATTCTACAAATCCAGGAAATACCGGAGAAAAATGCTCATAAAACATATCCTTATTAAAGTTTAAAGGATACAATTGTTGTCTATTATCGGATAGATTAAGCAAAAATTCATCTTGATGAATCAATTTTTGTATCCATGCTTCATACATCCTGGATTTTTGTTTGAGTTCACCGGCTACCTCTTGTTCTTTTCGCAATTGTTCTTCTTGCTGAAGCCGCAGTGACTCCCAATCCAGGCTCAGTTGTTTTTGCGCCTTTACATTTGCATCCAGTTCTTGGCTTAGTACACTTCTTTGTCTTTCCAATTCTTCTTTCTCTTTTATTGAAAGAAGAATACGTTGCTCTAATTTTCCATTTTTTTCTAATATAGACTGCAATTGTGTATCTTTCTGTCTAAGTAGTATATCCTTATTGCTTATTAATTCCTCTTTTTGCTTAAGAATCGTCTCTTTCTCTTTGAGAAGTTTAGATTGTTCGATATTAGCCTCTTCCTGTTGCTGTTTGTATATTTCCAGTTGAGATAAATTATCATTTTCCAATGTCTGGATTGTCTCAGTCAAGGAGTCTATTAACAGATGGTTCTCTTCCAATTGCTTCTGGATAGTCTGCAAAGCGATGTCTTTTTTCTCCATCTCCTGCTTATCGCTCAGCAAAAGACTTTCATTTTTCTGCAATAGCTTCTGTATTTCTTTATTTCTCAATTTATGTTTACTGATTATTTGGAACATGATCACATAGACTATCCCTATTGCAAGACAAGCACAAAGAAAGCAGATAAGCAGGAAATCTTGCCTGCTACGAGCTGTATGCATTTGCTGGTTTTGCTTGCTGATTAAACGCTCTTTATTATATAAAGCTTCTACTTTCGCCAATTTTTGAGGTTGATATACCTGTTCGATTGAATCCCGGAGTAAAAGGTAACGTTCATTATATGTACAAGCTTTCTTATAATCCTGCTTTTTTACATATAAAGTATATATTAGCCAGTTAGCACCACACTCCACATATAAATCAGTGCTCGCAAGAGCCATCTCTGCAAATAACAATGCAGAATCCAACTTATGTAGATTTCCATATAATTTTCCGATAGAATAATAGCAAGAATAGATTGTATTTCTCTTTTCTGAATAGTTCAAAGAAGCTTTCTTGTATGCCAAAGCCTTTTCATATAGTTTTTTTCTGTATATATATTGCCCAAAGAGGACAATAAATAAGCGGTATAAGATGTAATACCTCCCTGTCTAGCAAGCTTTAAAGCACCATCTAAATAGTGATAAGCACTATCAAGTTGTCCAGACTCACGCATACATTCTCCAATATTTTGCATTGTATTAATTATTCCAATCGTATCCCTACATATTTTATAATTTCGATAACTTTTCTGATAGCAAACTAAACTTTCTTTAAATTTTCTATTTTTCCAGTATAAAGTCCCTAAATGATTATTGATACGCGCCTCCAAATCTCGATCAGATGTTTCTCGTACCAATTCCTTTGCCTTTAAGTAAGCAGTTAAGGCTTCTTCCGAAGCGCTCAGTTCTGAAAGAACCCTGCCTTGACAATAATAAGCTTCGGACAGTCGGTTTATATCTTTTTTCTTTTCGAAGTATTGTATTGCGACATTGATCAAGGAATCCGAAGTATGTTCGATATAGTTCTTATCACGAGCCTCTGTTATTAACAAGCACCAAGTGGCATAATCGCGCTCCGGCATCTTTTCTGGGGCTGCAACCTGTTCCAACAAAAATAAAGCGCTATCCGGATGTTCGGACATTACTTTCTCGGCTTGCTCCAATATAGGGTGTTGCTGACTTACCTGATGACAAGAAAAGAAAATGATAAAAGCAAGTAAGGTTGCCTTGAGTATTTGTGTTTTCATAAACTTAGCAATTAAGTAATCACAAAATTAAAGATAAAATTCTATTTATTAAGGCTAACCTGACACAAAGTTATCATTCTTCTTTCACTACTTCAGACAATAGATATCCTTTTACCTCACGGGAGTAAAAAACAATCCGGCAAACAGTATGATTCTTCCTGAATGTGTTGTACATTTGTAGCCATCTACTATCCAGTGGATTGAGCGGGAGAAACAACGTAGGCATCCTCATCTTGACCTGTTCGGCGATGAACGCCGTAAGTGTGAGAAGGAGCGTATGGATGCGGAAAGGCGATGCCAAAACAAGGCATAAAAGTACCTCCAACATGGCGGATAAACATCCACGCATCCCCGTAAAGACCTCACACAGACCCGGGTCTGCACCTCTCCCGCACCCGGGTCTCCATGATGGGTACACCCGGGTCTCAAGCGGCTTTGCAAGCTGTTTTTGACAAAAGAAAAGCCTTTCGCACCTCTTCCCGAACGGTCCCCGTTTTTATCGTACAATTGACACACAAGAAGTTATCGTTTTTTACCATGATGGTTATGACAGATGAATGATAGTTCAAAATGGCAACTATCATGACATAACATATTGGTTTAAACCAATATACGAACGAATATGATAGTATGATGGTTAGTTTTGCAAAACATTTATATGAAATGGCTGCTGCCGTTCTTATTGCTGAATTGTGATGTGGATGTCTGCAAGATTGATTAAACAGAAAAAGCACACTTGTCATATAAACAGAGTGCCGGAAAGGAGGTTTCACTCCATCCTTCCCGGCACTTTTTTAATATAATATATTCAGGTAAACTTCCTTTGGTCGCTTTCTGATCAAGCCAAAAGGAATCCGCCCCCACTATTACTTCACCAATTTCAATTCCTCAATCAGCCGCGGGCATTTCCCCCACTTGTCGATCATGTAGAGCACATAGCGTATGTCGACGCTGATCGTGCGCTGCAAATCCGGTTCGAAGGCGATGTCGCCGCTCATCGCTTCCCAGTTACCATCGAAGGCGAGGCCGATCAGGCGAGCGTTCTTGTCGAACACCGGGCTGCCGGAGTTACCGCCTGTGATGTCGTTGTTCGAGAGGAAGCAAAGCTGCAATTCGCCGTCCTTGTTGGCATACTGGCCGAAGTCCTTGCTACGGATCAAGTTGAGGATTTCGGGTTGCACCCAGAACTCGTCGCTTTCGGGGTTTTCCTTTTCGAAGATCCCCTTCTGGGTCGTATAGTAATCATACCAGGCAGCATCGTACGGACGGTAGCCGCCGATGGAACCGTAGCTCACACGCATCGTAAAGTTGGCGTCCGAAGCGAAAGCCTTCTCCGGGTGCATCTCTTTCAGGCCGGCAAAATAGAGGCGTTCGCCCTTAGCGATATCGTAATAAGAATCACCCGTGAGCTGTTGCAATTCGAAAAGGGAGATGAGGACGGACAGGCTCAACTCGGCAGCCGGGTCCTTCTTCAGCTTCGCATATTTCTTCGGGTCCTTCAGCATGGAGGCGATATTGTCGTAAGACAGGATGGATGTCTTCTTGAATACATCGGCGGCATACTTTTCATAATCGCCTTTATACTTTTTGTCCACCTTCTTGTAGATATCCGGAAGATTCTCTGCCGGAACCCGTTCCTTTACGATCTTCATCATAGCCGCCAGCACCTTCCGGTCAAGGCTTGCGTCATAATCCTTGAAGAAAGACTTGATATTGTCTTCGAGGAAGATATCGATTTCTTCAGGGGTAGAACCTTTCACATCCACGCTCTGGATCATGCGCGCCAGCTTCACGATCTCGGCGCCGCTCAGGAACGCTTCGCCCAGGTAGGTGGAGATCTTCTTATATTCACTGGAAGAAGTATATCCCTTTTCCAGAAGACTCAACACGTCGCCGTACACCTCTTTACGCTTTGCATCCTGTGCCACCCAGGCGGCAAAAGCGGCTTCCTCTTCGCGTTTACGGTCGATCACTTTCAGGTTGGCCAGCCCCTTGTTCATGCCGATCGAGTTTTTCCAGTAGTTGGAGCTGCCGGCATATTTGGAAGCATATTTGATGCGCACCTCGTCGCTCTTCAACATCGCGTCTTTCCAAATCGCCTGCTTGATGCCACGCACTTCGATGCGAGGCTTGTTGCTATCCTCGATACGCTGCTGCACACCCCATGAACAGAGGTAGCGGTCCGTGCTGCCGGGGAAACCGATCGTCATCGCATAATCCTTGTCCTGATAACCTTGCAATGACACTTCAGCCACGTATTTAGGCTGGTATGGCTTATTATCCTTGCTGTAGGCAGCCGGCTTGTTGTCGGCTCCGGCATATACGCGGAACACGGAGAAGTCGCCCGTATGGCGCGGCCACATCCAGTTGTCCGTATCGCCGCCGAATTTTCCGACCGAACTGGGCGGAGCGAATACCATGCGGACATCATTGAAGACATCATAGACGATCAGGAAATACTTGTTATTATTGTAGAAAGGCACGACATCGGCAGCCTGGAACTCCGTGTTTCCTACAGAATCGGCCATCGCCTGCCCGATCGAGTCGGCTGCGGCCAGACGCAGGTGCTCTTCCTTGATCGAAGCTATCTGTGAATTAATGCGATCGCTCACATCCACCGTCTCACGCAGGTAGCGGACCGTCAGGCCCGGAACCGGCAACTCTTCTTCCTTACTCTGGGAAACAAAACCGTCTTTCAGGTAGTCGTGTTCCACACTGCTTAACTGCTGGATCGAACCGAAACCACAATGGTGGTTGGTGAAAATCAGTCCTTCATTAGAGACGGTGATACCGCTACATCCTCCTCCGAAGATCACCACGGCATTGGCTACACACGGGTCAGTTTCACTGTACAATTGTTCGTAAGACGGAGTAAATCCCAACTCCTTCATCCTCTCCAGGTTTTGTTTATTCAACTCTTTCAGTACCCACATGCCCTCATCGGCAAACACTTGGCCTGAAGCAACGAGAAGCAGTAACACTGCCCACAACTTCTTCATACGATTCATTCTTTGTTCGTTATTCAATAATTAATTTGATTTTCTTTTGTTCTACACGCGCGGCAAGCCATTTCTTGATCTTTTCCTGTTCCGCCTCACGTACTTTTTCTTTGCTTTTCAGGTAGACTAACAGGACGGTATCGGGTTTAATGCTATCCATATCCATCAGATAGGTATGCGCACAAGAGACTTCCTTGATATAAGGGAAAAGGACTTTCATTTCCGGCATCAGCTCGGACGTAAGATGATTGTAACTGTGATATTTGTTCAGGTCGCGTTTCAGCGAATCGATCTGGAGGGACTGCGCCCGAAGAACCTCTTCGCTATTCTTATACAAGTCCTGCATCAGCAGGCTTTTCAACTCGTTAATGTCGGTGGCTTCCTGCCCGAAACCCTGCTGCACGACAAGGCCCACGTTTTTCAAGCCGTATTTCGGCATCTTGGCACGGGCGTTCGCAATCATCGTCTCCGGCACGGTCTCGCCGATCAGGACTACTTTCACCTCTTTCTTGTCGCTGGTATCGGTCACCGTCTTGCTCAATATCTGCGTGTTCGGGAAACTCAACTCATCCGCGACAAACGTCCGCACCCGGTCATTGAAGTAACTGGCCCGGATCAGGTTGTAGCTCAGGAAAAGGCTCGGCACGATGGTAAAGAAAACGATCACCCCGACATATCTCGTCACGATCTTCTCGCGCTGTTTGTTTAAAAAGACCTTCTTCGGGTATTTCAGCAGGCGGACCACCACGTAGGTAGCCAGACTGATAAACACCGTATTGATAAAATAGAGATAGAAAGCACCGAAGAAATAATACAGGTTACCGCTCGCCAATCCGAATCCGGCCGTACAAAGCGGCGGCATCAAAGCCGTAGCGATCGCCACGCCGGGAATCACATTCCCCTTGCTCTTGGTCGAGCTCGCCACGATCCCCGCCAGGCCGCCAAAGAAGGCAATCAAGACGTCATAAACGGTAGGCTGCGTACGGGCCAGCAACTCGCTCTGCGCCTCGCTGATCGGGGAAATCAGGAAAAAGAGCGTCGAAGTGATGACGCTGAATACCGTCGCCGTGGCAAAATTACGGAAGGAACGCTTGATCAGGTCGAAATCGGAGATTCCCAGTCCCAGGCCGAATCCCATGATAGGCCCCATCAGTGGGGAGATCAACATCGCACCGATAATCACCGCCGTCGAGTTCGTATTCAAACCCAGCGAGGCGACAAAGGTCGCAAAGATCAGAACCCAAAGGTTCGTCCCTTTAAACTCTATGCCTTTCCGGATAGACTCGATCGTTTCGAGTTCATCCTCTTTTTCCTGACGGACATCGAAATTACGGACAAAGAAGTCCCTAATCTGCTTGTGCAACAATCCTTTTTCCATCCTATTAAAATCAACGTTTGTATACGAACATCCCGTAAAACGGCCTTTATAATGGCTAACACTCTCTCACAACCGTTTTAACACATCGCCTAAACCGCACAAAGATAGAAATAGTATCTCGAAATAAAAAATAAGAGCTGTGAACATAAAATAAGCGAAGTATATATCCTGATAATTATTGATTTTCACGTAACTTTGCAAATGCACAACACAGAAACGACGACGAACACTCTCAATTAATCCCGGTAAACAAGATGAAATACTACATTCTCTTGATATACTTACTCGCTTTTTCCCTCGCTACGGAGGGAAATACAGCAGTAAAAGATTCACTGTCGGAAGCCTTGCCGTCAGCCTCTTCTCCTCTGCAAAAACTGGAAATCATGACTAATCTGATGGATCTTTCCCGACAGGAAGAACAGGTGGAATATGCCAAACAGCTCTATTGGCTCGCACTTGAAGAAGACGAAGACTATTATAAGGAAGCGGCCCTGACCGAAATCTTGCGCTTTTACGTGAATACCGATGCCAAAGACAGCGCAAAGGTGTATCTCGCCGAAGCCGAAAGGGAGCTGAAAGGGAAAGCACGCGATTTCCTCGTCACGTATATGAAAACGATCATGGATGTCCGTGTTGTCTATTACACCAAAGGCGAAGACCGGATGAAACTGATTGAAAAATACAAACTCCGCCTCGAAACGGAAAAAGACATGCCGGTTCTTGACAAAATATCGAACTATTATCTCCTCGGTATGGCGAACAGCAACCGGGTCGATCCGAAAAACCAGGATGCTATCTATAAAGAGGTATGTTATTACATGAACAACCTGATCGAACTGTCGGACAACATCCCGCTCCGCTATTCGTATCTGTTCCGCCTGAATACGCTCAACATACTAAGCCTTATGGAAGCGACTCCCGAAAATCGGGTGAAAGCCTCCCTCCGCTACTTGAACATGCAAAAGGAATATGCTGACACAAAAGAGATGAAGAAGCGCCCGTACACAAGCAAACGGCATCTGCTGAACGCCTACTCTACTTTGGCTACCGCAGCAGAAACAGTCGGGAAAGATATGGCAACCTACTATTTCAACTACTTCATCGACTTGAACAGGAAATATCCTGAAGATGCTGCATTCTCCGCTGAATATGACCGTTATTTCACTTCGCTCAACTATTATAAGTCAATACGGAATTTCCAGAAAGCCGCAGATTACAACGATTCGGTCATCTATTATTTCCGCCACGGCGATTTCCAGTTCAACCTGACCGAAAACATCGTCCTGACACTAAAAGACAAAATCGACTGTCTCGACAGTCTGCACAGATACAAAGATGCCTATGAAGCCTACAAGGAATATTCCGTACTCCTGGATTCCGCACGCACACGAAGCATGGAAAACAAAGTCGAAGACCTGGAGATCAAAAAGCATGTGGACGAGCTGGTGGTCGAGAAAAAGGCACTGGAAATAGACCTGCAAAAGAGCCGGAGCCAGTTATATCTATTCCTCGCGTTGCTCATTCTTTCGATCTGCTTCGGAATCTTCATATTCTTCCGCCTAGGAAAGATCAAATCGCTATACAAGGAATTGCAGGAATCGAACCGGCTGGTCATTATCGCCAGTGAAAAGGCACAGGAAAGCGAACGGATGAAGAACGCCTTTATCAAGAATATGTGCCACGAAGTGCGCACGCCGCTAAATGCGATCAATGGCTTTGCCGAACTGATCACCAGCGACGGTATAAGCCCGGAAGAGAAAAAAGAATTCAGCAAGATCATCTATACGAACTGCTACAACATCACCTCCATGATGAACGATGTGCTGGTAATCGCCCAACTGGACAGCAGCAACGAGGTCCTCCCACTGGAACCGGTCCACATCAGTCTGCTCTGTCACCACGAGATGAACAAATTGAAAAAGTTACAGCAGAAGCCGGATATCCATTACCAGGTCGAAGGTGACAAAAGCAACGACCTGATCTATTCGGACCCGAATCATTTCGGCATTATCATCTCCCATCTGCTGAACAACGCGAACAAGTTCACGAATCAGGGAAGCATCACGCTCTCCTACCAGCCCGAGGAAGAAGGAAGGATAATGTGTATCTGCGTTACCGACACAGGATGCGGAATTCCGGCAGACAAGAGCGAATGGATTTTCGAACGTTTCACCAAGAACGACGACTTTATCCCCGGTTCGGGCCTCGGCCTCTACCTCTGCCGCCTCATCACCCAACGCCTCAACGGTTCCCTCAAACTGGATACCTGTTACACCGGGGGAGCCCGGTTCATTTTACGGCTTCCGATTAATCCCTACAAATAGCCAACAGGTTTTCTTTTGGCAGACGTGCCCCATAAATCATCATTTAATTAGTTCAGTTTTTCTTAGATGCAAACCTTTTCCCGATATAAGGCAATTCGCTTAACGGAAGATCGCGTCTAATGATGATTGCCAGGAAAATCAGGAGTAGAACCGTGCGATAGCCCAAGCGAAGGATTTCCGAATCGATCCGGGGCAACATCCCAGCTGCATAGAATAAAACCGCCAATATGCCGTAAATAACGGCTGATCTTATATCGTATTGAATCGGGAACTTCTTCTGCCCGATCGCATAAGAAAGAATCATCATCAACAGGTTGCTGGCAAACGAAGCCCAGGCACACGCCATATAACCGTAAACCGGCGCCAGCAACACGATCATCAACACGGTCACCACGCAGCCGATCGTCGAGAAGTAGGCTCCCCATTGCGTCTGGTCGATCAACTTATACCAGAACGACAGGTTAAAATAGATCCCGAAGAACAGTTCGCCCAGCATCACGATCGGCACGACACGCAATCCCGGATAATACTTGGCGTCCACAAAATATTTCAGAATATCCAGATAATACATCACGCCCAAGAAGATAATCAACGAAAAGATAATGAAATACTTCATTGCCTCCGAATATGCTTTCGTATTATCGTCATCCTTATTCTTGGCAAAAATAAAAGGTTCGTAGGCATACCGGAATGCCTGGATAAACATCACCATCACCACCGCCACCTTGAAGCAGGCTCCATAAATCCCCAACTGGGTAGCTGCATAATCCTTATCTTCGAACAGGAAAGGGAACAGAATCTTATCCGCCGTCTGATTGAAAATCCCGGCAATCCCTAAGACCAAGATCGGGAACGAGTATCTCAACATCTGTTTCAACAACACGAAACTGGCTTTCTCGCGCAACCCGGGTATCATATCCGGCACCAAAAGCAAAAATGTCACCACCGAAGTAACCACATTGCTGACAAAGATATACTCCACCTGATAGCCGGGCACATAAAACCAGCCTATCAACCTCGGCGCACATTCATACAGCCACGGGCAAGCGATCAGGAAGAATATTACCAATACGATATTCAGGAATATATTCAGCAGCTTGATCGCCGCAAAGCGAACCGCCTTCCCCTGATACCGGAGGAAAGCAAACGGAATACAACAGAAGGCATCCACCGCCACAATCCCCGCCATCATCCCGATATATTCAGGATGTGCACCATATCCCAGAAAGTTACTGACCGGCGTCAGCGCACTGAACACAAACACCATAAACAGGACGGAAGTGAATGCCAGACTGAACAACGTCGTCGCATATACCCGCATCGGGAGCTTGATCTCCTTCTTGTTCATAAACCGGAAAAAGCCGGTCTCCATCCCATACGTCAATATCACCATCAACAAGGCTGTCCAGGCATACAGATTCGTCACAATCCCGAAATCGCTCTCGGTAGCCAATACACGCGTGTACATCGGAACCAGCATCCAGTTCAGGAATTTCCCGACAATGCTGCTGACACCATAAATTGCGGTCTCTCCTGCGAGACGCTTCATTCCTCCTGCCATAACTTAAAAACAATTGACAATTGATAATTGACAATTAAAATAACGAACTTTGTATTCCATCGGGGCGAAGCCGTCCCAAATGGGTATAAGCCAACTCCGTCACCTCGCGGCCGCGGGGCGTACGTTTGATAAAGCCTTCTTTGATAAGGAAAGGCTCGTAAACCTCTTCCAGCGTTCCGGGATCTTCTCCCAGGGCAGTCGCGATAGTCGTCAATCCTACCGGTCCGCCGTTAAACTTGTCGATGATAGTCGTCAGCAACTTATTGTCGATCTGATCCAGGCCGTAACGGTCGATGTTCAATGCCTCCAGGGCATAGCAGGAAATCGCCTTATCGATCTCTCCGGATCCTTTCACCTGTGCAAAATCACGCACACGACGCAGCAACGCGTTCGCTATACGGGGTGTACCACGACTACGGGAAGCAATCTCGCGTGCAGCACTCAACTCGCATTTCACATTCAGGATATCGGCACTGCGCAGCACGATCTTCGTCAGCGTCTCCATCTCATAATATTCGAGGTGCATATTGATCCCGAAACGCGCCCTGAGCGGACTTGTCAGCAAACCGCTGCGAGTCGTCGCCCCCACCAGCGTAAACGGAGCCAGGTCGATCTGGATGGAACGGGCGCTCGGCCCTTTATCGATCATGATATCGATCCGGTAATCTTCCATCGCCGAATACAGATATTCCTCCACAATCGGACTCAACCGGTGGATCTCGTCGATAAAAAGGACATCGTTCTTCTCCAGCGAAGTCAGCACTCCCGCCAGATCGCCCGGTTTATCCAGCACCGGCCCGGAAGTCACCTTGAAGCCGACTCCCAATTCATTCGCTATAATGTTGGATAATGTAGTCTTTCCCAATCCGGGAGGCCCATGCAACAGCACATGATCGAGCGCCTCCTTACGCATCCGGGCTGCCATCACGAAAATCTTCAGGTTCTCGACTACTTTGGCCTGTCCGCTGAAATCATGAAACGAAAGCGGGCGAAGCGCATTCTCATACTCTCGCTCGCTCTCCGGAACCCGTGCATCCCTTATATCAAATTCATCTTCCATACTCTTATTACTTTGACTGGCAAAGATAATAAGAATTACCGGGTTCTGAACTTGTGTCACCGGAATATCGGGACAAAGATAGAAACTTGCAGATCACGTGTCCGTCCCGATTTCATATAAGGGACTCCTTTCATTACATTGCAAGTTCCATGTTTGTATGTCAGGGCCAGATCGAAGTATTTGAAAGCATAGGCGGCTTTGACGACGACCGGCACGTCAAAGGCAGATTTGATTGTCTTCCCAATCATAATATTATCCTTAAAATGGAGAGTAGGCTCAACTCCTACTCCTACCTTCAGCCTCCCGATCAGATTATAATTCAAAACTCCGTTCAAAGCCATGTAATTCCTTGCAAACTTACTTTTGTAACCTTTAACGGGAGTCGCTTTATTGCCAACCGAGGCAATTTCTCCCCGCTTCTGCCCATATAATAAAGTTGCATCCACCGATAAACGGTGTTTCAATTCGAACTGCAACTGATATCCCACATGAAAAGAAGGCTTCATATCCGGTATATTAAATCCGACTTTGCCTTTAGACATCGCCTCATCCTTATACCAATCCATCGAAACACCACCTATTACCCCACTTTTCACTTTCCCATTTTGTG
This sequence comes from Parabacteroides sp. merdae-related_45_40, assembly GCF_001915675.1. Classification (NCBI taxonomy): domain Bacteria; kingdom Pseudomonadati; phylum Bacteroidota; class Bacteroidia; order Bacteroidales; family Tannerellaceae; genus Parabacteroides; species Parabacteroides sp. merdae-related_45_40. Next base: position 25,789 of record NZ_MNQY01000106.1, read on the forward strand.
CGGAAACAGATAAACACACTAAACTCAACAATAAAAACATCACACTCTTTTTCATATCAACTCTCTTTTATTGGTTTGACTTTGTTGACATGACCGGGAAAATGAGACCCCCCCTATCAAATATTACTAAAAATATTTCCTTTCAAACCCTGTCTTTGAAATCTAAAAAAATCATTTCATAGCATATCGTAAAGCAAACGATTGTGCAAGGCCAAGCTTTTAATGCGTATGGTCCGATAATATGATGTCGAATGCCGGGAGGAACTAATTCGGTAGAACATAAAGCAACAAAAATCAAGGTCGTAAAAAAGAGATAACGATTATATCTTTTATGGACAGAAGGGCTGCAAATATACCAAATAGCGACACCAATCATCAACGTGATATAACCACTTGCTTCACTTCCTGTACTAAACAACACGACATACAACAATACATTAGCTAATAGCATGAGCCGAAAACGGAGATATTTATATTGCTGAATTCTGAAATAAGGGATAAAGAATAGGATCAGTCCCGGTATAATCAGCCACAAATCACTATATAAAGAACAGCCTGTGAGCTTACGTACGATTCCTAATAAAGAAATATTTTGAGATATGGCGAACATATTGAGGCCATTTTTGATTTCCAACCGTTCCAACCACGCAATATATTGCGAAGAAATATAATCTGTCCCCGGAGAGAAGAATATCGGCAAAACCAAAAACAAACATCCCCAAAAAACGCAGGAAAATACAAGACGCAATTTGTGTTTTGAAAAAAAGAAAAAAGCTAATCCTACAATCGGATATATTTTTATTAATGTTCCCAATAAAATCAAGCAAGAAGCCCAAAATTCTTTTTCTTTCTCAATTAAAACAAAAGAGAGAATAATAAATGCTGCCACAGAGATATTAAATTGTTGTACCCCCTGCGCCGTCATTAACTCACACAAAGAATACCAATAAACTATAATCCTCTGACTCTCATTGAAAGGTAACTGACGAATAGCATAAAAAAGAAAATATGTATTCATTAAAATCCAAAAAATCATCCCCAACCATTCAGGCAAGATAGAAAATGGAGCAATCACAAGCGCAAAGATCGGACCATAATGGTTTACATCATAATATTCGGTAGGATACTCCACATATAAATGTAATCCGTTAATTACGTGAGGAAAAACATTTTCAAATATCTTATAGTTATTATATTTACCTATCAGCAATTTGACTATTGCATAAATTAGTCCAGAGGACATCCATATCCAAAAGACCGTTCTTTCTCTATGAAAAACAGTCTTTTGAAATATATGTGATAAAAAGTTGATCTCTTTTACAGCTTTCATGTCAAAACCAATATCGTTTAAGCGAAAAACTCCAACAGCAAGTCTTTGTTGTTGTCTTCAACCTATGCTTGAATAGGTCGTTTAGGGATAATAGACTTAGGAGCAGTATCCCACTTCCCTTTCAGATATATTCGTTTCTTGGCAAAGCAAGGAAACGAAAATGTCGCTATTAACAGTAAACATCCAATTTTTCTAAATGTCTTCATATTATGTTTAATATTTTCAAATGTAAACATAGAGGGAATTATTGGATGCAACAAATCGGTATATGGACAACCTTCTTTTTATATGGACAAAATTATTTCTCAGCTGCTATAAAACTGATAATAAAATACATAAACTTACTTCATATAGCTTACGCAAACGATCTAAATCCTTCCAAAATCCTTTTTTAATGCTCTTTACCTGTATATTCCACACTTCCGAAGACAAAACTGTCCCTATTTTTATACCCATATCTACTCTATTACCATCCTTTTTGTAGGATACACCCATTTATATCGCTTCCTTTTTGATTCGGACACAGCTTCCGCCGAGTACGACTTCGGAACTTATTGGCCGAATCGGAACTGACTCCCAAAAGAACAGCCTCCTCGTTTAAGTGCAAATCCAAGAAACTGAGATAACAGATCTTGGTTTCTGTTTTTGTCAGACCCAACGTATTTTCTTTCACAAAAACGCTGACATTCGGAAAAAGGGAATCAATCAGACGAATCAGGCTTCTCCATTCCTCTTCGTTTAGTTTTTGTTCGATATCAGGTTTTACTTTCCGACAGCGCTCTTTCATTGTTTCAAATAAAGAGGATTGCTTCAATTTTTCCACCCTTAATACGGTGATTTCTTTCTTATATTCACTTGTATCCTCATGCGCAGCAGCTTTCCTTTCCATCTCTGCCGTTAACTCCCGAAGGCGACCTTCCTGTTCCGTTTCTTGCTTCTCATGCCGATTTTTTTCCTCTTCTAAAAACTGTTGCTGCCGATTTATTTCAAGCCGTCTTTTCCTATCCCTCAACTGATAACCCACAATCAACAAAAGGCAAATGATAACAGCCAAAGCAAACAAAAACTGTTTCTCTGCAACAAGTTTTTTATTGTCTTGAACGACAGTGACCACATCATGCCGTTTCTCTGCATCAATGATATCTACCTGTTTTTGTTGATCATATAAAGAATCTTTCTTTGCCTGATATTGTTCCAAAAGAGAAAGCGCTTTTTCTGTATCACCAGCTTCTTTTTCGATAAGGTAACCTAAATAGAAGCAATCGATCGATGTATAAGGGTTCAATGACGGACCTGTGGCTAATGCTAAATAATAGCGGGCTGAATCAAGGAGGCTTTCATTATAATAGAGATCACTCAAAGCCAGATAAGAGGGAACTTGATCCATCGTATCAGAACTTAAACTTCTACTATAATAGGCTCTCGCTTTTTCCACATCGCCCATTAAGTCATAAATATTTCCCAAACCATTAGAAATCGAACTAATCCCCCTTAAATCTTGAAACCTTGTAATAACAGAATCCGCTATTAACATATAGTGAAGCGCCAACGACAAAGAATCGTCAAATGCCCATGTTTTAGCCACATCTCGCAGGGCAAAGGCATAACTCCGCTCGTTACCGGCCTGCTTAAAAAATTCTGCCGCTTCTTCAAACTTCCTCCGCTCTTCGCTTCTTTGGCCCGTATAAGTGTACAAGTCTGCCATATAGCTACAGATATACCCTGCTACATCATATAAATACTTCTCTTTTGCCAACGACAACGCATCAGAATAAGCCTTCATTGCCGGGATAAAAAGCTTATCTTTCACATACGAACGCCCTAAATAAAGCCCCATCCAAGCCTGTTGTTCCGCGGCCCCATGACTTTTATACCAAACCAACGCCCGGTCGAGTTGTTCGGTATATAGCATTTCTTTGAAGAGTTTATCCGCCGCCCGGCAATACAGCATGCACCAACGTGCAAACTGCCGTTCGTTCAACCTATCGGGAGTTTTTACCTCATTCAATAAGATATAAGCGCTATCCGGATTTGCTTCTAAAAGTATTTCTGCCCGGTCCATCGTTTCCGATGCGATCCGGTCTCCTACACACGAAAAGAAGAGACTGACGGGCAACAAGATAAGCAAGAATATTTTTTTCATACGGATATATTGTTAGACCGGTTGTTTTCAGGAGGGAAAGGTACGCATTTTTATAATCAGGACAACCCTTTTAACTACTCGATTTATCATAAAAACAGGTTCGTTGCTGTCAATTTGATTTGTTTTTAAGATTTCTGACGATATTAACATTCCTGTTTTCAGGCTTCTTAGCTTAAAGAGCAACCGTTTTTGAAACTCTTTTTCCAAATCATCCGAATGATTTTCCCGAACAATGCGAAACATCACCCATAAGCCCATCACACTCCTTCCAGGGCCGGGTGAAGAGAACCTGAAGAAATATCTGAAAGGTCTGAATGTACATCCGTTCGTCATATGCAAGTTGATGCGTGGTCATACAGGCAGGGACTATATGTCACCACAGCAAAAAGCATCCTCAAGCATGTAGATGAACTGGCCTTTGAGATCAGAAATATTCAACAGGGCAAGCATTACCTTGCTATGCAATAAACTTATTAGCTTTAACACATGGCCTACCCCGAAAGTGACGAAGAACTAATGTTTTTGCAAAAACAACCATCATACTATCATGTCCGTTTGTATATTGTTTTAAACCAATATGTTATGGCATGATAGTTGCCATTTTGAACTATCATTCATCTATCATAACCATCATGGCGAAAGACGATAACATGCTGTGTATCAATTATACGATAAAAACAGGGACCGTTCGGGAACAGATGCGAAACCTGTTAAAACGGCTTCTTTTTTCATCAAGACAGGCTTTTCTTTTGTCAAAAACAGCTTGCAAAGCCGCTTGAGACCCGGGTGTACCCATCAGACCCGGGTCTGCGCGAAGCCGTTCCGGGAATGCAGAGAAGTTTATCCGCTATACCAGGGGCACTTTTATGCCCAGTTTTTGCATCTTATCCAGCGAAAAGAGGCATTTTTATGACAAAAACGCCCCCGTTTTGTCAATGGCTATTCTGCTTATGTAAACATAAACAGTGCATTATCATCCATATAAATAAACATTCAAGTAAAAAGCATGATGGTAGGATGGAACCTTCCGGCACGATTACTCTGAATTTTTTATTTTCACAACCATATATTTGAAAAAAATTTACATACTTTTGTGAAGCCATTTCAATATTATAATATTCTATAGCCATGAATACAAAATTTTTACTGTCTTCCGATAATAACAACCGCAATGAACTTCTGAAAAAGAAGATCATCCATTACTATATTGCCAATGGCGATGCGACCATTGCCGATCTGGGCCGTGAAATGGACCTGAGTATTCCGACCGTCACCAAACTGGTCGCCGAGCTTCAGGACGACGGCTATATCCTGGACTTCGGAAAGCAGGAAACCAACGGAGGACGCAAACCGAACATCTATGGCCTCAATCCGGCATCCGGATATTTCGTGGGAGTCGATATGCTGAAAGACAAGTTGAATATTGCAGCGATCGACTTCAAAGGCGACAAAGTACAACTCGAAGAAAATATCCCATACCAACTTGAAAATACACCAGCCTCGCTGGAGCAATTCTGCAAGATTATTGACGATTTCATCGTTTCATTGCCTGTCGAACGGAATAAGATATTAGCGATTGGAGTCAATATCACCGGCCGCGTGAACCCAGCATCGGGCTATAGTTACAGCATTTTCTATTTCGAAGAGAAACCCCTCGCTCAGATTCTTGAAGAACGGTTGCAGACGAAAGTTTTCATTGAAAACGACAGCCGGGCCATGACCTACGGCGAATATATGAAAGGAGTCGTACAGGGAGAAAAGAACATTCTGTTCGTCAATATGGCGTGGGGACTAGGTCTAGGTATCATCATCGACGGCAATTTATACTACGGGAAATCCGGCTTCTCCGGGGAGTTTGGACATTTTTGCATGTTCGAAAACGAAGTGCTATGCCATTGCGGCAAGAAAGGCTGTCTCGAAACAGAGGCTTCCGGATCGGCTTTCCACCGTATCCTGATAGAACGTTACCGGGAAGGCAGCAACACCATACTCGCCGGGAAACTGGACAGCGGAGAGGAAATCTCGCTCGGCGACCTGCTCGAAGCAGTGCGGAAAGAGGATGTACTTTGCATCGACATCCTCGAAAAAATGGGCGTAAATTTAGGAAAAGGTATTGCCGGACTGATGAATATTTTCAATCCGGAACTGGTCATACTGGGCGGAACGCTTTCACTAGCAGGTGAGTATATCAGCCTGCCGGTCAAAAGTGCTATCCGTAAATATTCGCTCAACCTGGTCAACCAAGACACGGAAATCAAAATATCCAAATTAGGAGAAAGAGCAGGCGCATTCGGAGCATGTCTCTTATCAAGAAGTAAGCTACTCGGTATGATACATTATTAATAAAACATTCTTTTCTTTAGACCATTATCTATAATAATATTTTAATCAAGGCTATATTATTAAAATATTTTATTTACATTTGCCGGGTATTAAAAAAAATACCAGACAATAAAACACATTAAATCGCTCAGATAATGGAAAAGATTAAAGGCTTAATTGATGCACCTTTCACACCGTTCTACGAAAACGGAGAAGTAAATTACGAACCGATAGAAGCATATGCCAAGCTTCTGGTCAAAAACGGTTTAAAGGGAGTGTTTATCAACGGATCTTCGGGAGAGGGCTATATGCTGACCGACGAAGAGCGCATGAAACTGGCTGAAAGATGGGTAGAAGTGGCGCCTTCCGGATTCAAGGTCATCGTACACGTAGGCAGCACCTGCGTAAAAGCGAGCCATAAGCTGGCTGCTCATGCCCAAAAGATCGGAGCCTGGGGAATCGGAGCCATGGCCTCTCCTTTCCCGAAAGTGAATCGGATAGAAGAACTGGTGAAATACTGCGAAGAAATCGCTTCCGGAGCACCTGAACTTCCTTTCTATTACTATCACATCCCGGCTTTCAACGGCGCTTTCCTACCGATGGTCGAACTGCTGAAAGCGGTAGACGGGCGTATCCCGAACTTCGCCGGCATCAAATATACATATGAAAGCCTTTACGAATACAACCAATGCCGCTTATATAAAGACGGCAAATTCGATATGCTTCACGGACAGGACGAAACAATCCTTCCATGCCTGGCAATGGGCGGTGCACAAGGCGGCATCGGCGGGACAACCAACTACAACGGCAAAGAACTGACCGGGATACTCGAAGCCTGGGCTGCCGGAGACCTCGAAACAGCACGCGAACGCCAGAACTTCTCACAGGAAGTGATCAACGTGATCTGTCGTTATCGCGGCAATATCGTGGGTGGCAAGCGGATCATGAAGCTGATCGGGCTCGATTTAGGTAAAAACCGGACACCGTTCCAGAATATGACAGATGAGGAAGAGACCGCTATGAAAGCCGAACTGGAAGCGATTCATTTTTTCGACAGATGCAATAAATTCTAAATCCATAAACGCCATGAACGACACAACAAAACCGTCCGAATACCTCGGATATTGGGGAGAAAAATACAAAAATGATTTACTGACCGACATTCTGCCTTTCTGGCTGAAATACGGTATCGATCATGAGAACGGAGGCTACTTCACTTGTTTGGACCGGGACGGTTCGCTGCTGGACACGAACAAATCGGTCTGGTTCCAGGGACGGTTCGCCTTTATTCTCGCTTATGCTTACAACAACCTCGAAAAACAGGCCGAATGGCTGGAAGCCTGTAAAAACGGGATCGACTTTATCGAGAAATATTGTTTCGATACCGACGGCCGCATGTTTTACGAGGTGACTAAAACAGGAACTCCCGTACGAAAACGCCGATATGTATTTTCCGAAACGTTTGCCGCAATCGCCATGGCTCAATATTCGATCGCTTCGGGTGACAAGAGCTATGCTGAAAAAGCAGTCAAGCTGTTCAAACAGATTCTCTATTACAAAAACACACCGGGCGCATTAGAGCCCAAATTCAGAGAAGGATTCGTTGCAAAAGGGCATTCCTTTTGCATGATCCTGATCGATACTGCCGCCCGCATCCGGGAGGCAGTAGATGATCCTGTCCTGACACGTCAGATCGACGAGTCGATAGCCGAACTACGTCGTGATTTCATGAAGCCGGAGTTTAAGGCCATCCTCGAAACGGTCGGGCCGAACGGCGAATTTATCGATTCGATTCCCGGCCGGACCATCAATCCGGGCCATTCCATCGAAACGGCATGGTTCATCCTCGAAGAGGCCAAGCACCGGAACTGGGACCCGCAGCTGAAGCAGATAGGGCTCACGATCCTGAACTGGTCCTGGGAATGGGGTTGGGACAAAACACACGGTGGAATCACCTATTTTAGGGATTGCAAGAACCGTCCGCAGCAGGAATACTGGCACGACATGAAGTTCTGGTGGCCGCAGTGCGAAGCCATCATCGCCACGTTGTATGCCTATGAAGCCACAGGCGATCCCAAATACCTGGAAATGCACAAGCAGATAAACGAATACACGTATGCCCGTTTTCCAGACAAGGAATACGGCGAATGGTTCGGCTATTTCCATTACGACGGGACGCTCTCGCAGCCGGCAAAGGGAAACATGTACAAAGGTCCGTTCCATATTCCCCGGATGCTTTTGAAATGTCATCTTTTATGTAAGGAAATTCAGGGCTATGACAAACAATAAGAAATACTATCCCTGGATCGTTGTCGCTCTGCTTTGGGGCGTGGCTTTGTTAAACTACATGGACAGACAGATGCTTTCAACCATGAAGTCTGCCATGATGATCGATATTACCGAACTGGAATCAGCCACGAACTTCGGACGCCTGATGGCGGTATTCTTGTGGATATACGGCCTGATGAGCCCGGTCGCCGGCATGATCGCCGACCGGATCAACCGGAAATGGCTGATCGTCGGCAGTCTCTTCGTCTGGTCGTTCGTCACGCTGATGATGGGATATTCGACTGATTTCAACCAAATTTATATTCTCCGCGCCATTATGGGAGTCAGCGAAGCCTTGTACATCCCTGCCGGACTTTCGCTGATCACGGACTATCATCAGGAAAAAACGCGATCATTAGCTGTCGGAATCCACATGACCGGGCTCTACACCGGACAGGCATTGGGTGGCTTCGGAGCAACGATCGCAGGAGCATACAGTTGGGAAACGACTTTCCACTGGTTCGGGATTATCGGAATCGCGTATAGTCTGGTATTGATTCTTTTCCTGAAAGAGAAAAAAGATCATACGGTCGCCAAGCTTGACTCGGAACCCGGCCCGAAAGAGAGTCCGGTGAAAGCGGCTATAAAAGGAATGGGGATGTTGTTCGTCAACATTTCATTCTGGATCATCCTGCTCTATTTCGCCACTTCGAGTTTGCCGGGTTGGGCTACTAAAAACTGGCTGCCGACTTTGTTTTCGGAGAATTTGTCCATCGATATGTCGGAAGCCGGGCCATTGTCCACCTTCACGATCGCGATCTCTTCCTTCATCGGAGTGATTGCGGGCGGTATCTTGTCCGACAAATGGATTCAGCGGAATGTACGGGGACGCATTTATACCGGTTCCATCGGGCTTGCCTTGACCATTCCGGCACTCCTGCTGTTAGGATTCGGCGACAGTTTCGCCATGATTGTCGGCGGCGGACTCTGTTTCGGTATCGGTTTCGGTATTTTCGACGCCAACAACATGCCGATCCTCTGCCAGTTCGTATCGCCACGCTACCGGGCGACCGCCTACGGCATTATGAACATGACCGGGGTATTTGCCGGAGCGATCATCACAAAACTGTTGGGCGAGTCGACGGATGCCGGTAACTTAGGGCATGATTTCGCAATGATGGCCAGCTTGGTATTCGTAGCCTTAGTGGTGGAAGTCATCTTCTTACGTCCGAGAACGGTCAACATGACCGACAAGTAAAACCTGTAAGGTTTCCAAAGGTATTGACTTTTCCTGCAAATGTCATTATCTTTGGAAATCCTATTTTATAATAACCCAATCAACAAAAAACATCATGAGAAAAATCTTTCTTTACTTCAGCCTCCTTCTCTTCATGCAAACAGCCTTTGCCGCCGACAGCTTGTTTGTCAGAAAGCCGCAGATCCCGATACTGATTGACCGGACAGACAATATCCTGGTGGAAATGCGTGTACAGGCACACAAAGGGGATGTACTCAACAAGCTTTCCCTGCAATTCAAAGAAGGAATCGACTTAAACGACATAAAGGCTCTACGCTTTTTCTATAGCGGAACGGAAGCGACCTCCCGGCAGGGAAAGCATTACCGTCCGGTTTCCTACATTTCCAGTCACGCAGAAGGCAAGACAAAGGCTGCTAATCCCGCCTACTCCATCAAGCAGAGCGAAGTAACTGATATCGCCAATGTCGTGACCTTCACCAGTAACCAGCCGATGGTGGAAGGAGTCAACTACTATTGGATCAGTATCGAGATGAAACCGGAGGCTTCCCTGTTAACGACCTTTACTGTCCAGATGCCGATGGCTGAAATCAATAATATGCCGGCGACAATTGTCTGGGACGGCAAATCAGATGTCCGCCGCATGGGAATCGGTGTCCGCCACGCCGGTGACGACGGGGCTTCGGCCTACCGTATTCCGGGGCTGGTAACGACCAACAACGGGACGCTTCTGGGCGTGTACGATATCCGCTACAACAGCAGTGTGGACCTGCAGGAAATGGTCGATATAGGGGTAAGCCGCAGCACCGACAAAGGACAGACCTGGGAACCGATGCGTGTTGCGATGACGTTCGGCGAAACGGGAGGTCTGCCTCACGCACAGAACGGTGTGGGAGACCCGTCTATCCTGGTGGATGAAAAGACAAATACGATCTGGATCGTTGCTGCCTGGACACATGGCATGGGGAACGGACGCGCCTGGTGGAATTCCATGCCGGGTATGTCGGCCGACAGCACCGCCCAGCTGATGCTCGTCAAAAGCGAAGACGACGGCAAGACCTGGAGCCAGCCGATCAACATCACTCCGCAGGTGAAAGATCCTTCCTGGTACTTCCTGTTGCAAGGACCAGGCCGGGGTATCACGATGAAAGACGGGACGTTGGTTTTCCCGATCCAGTTCATCGACTCCACCCGTATACCGAACGCCGGTATCATGTACAGCAAAGATCGGGGAACCACCTGGCATCTGCATAATCTGGCACGTACGAACACGACCGAGGCGCAGGTAGCCGAGATCGAACCGGGTGTCCTGATGCTGAACATGCGTGACAACCGGGGAGGCAGCCGCGCCGTGGCCACCACCCGCGATTTGGGCAAGACCTGGTATGAACATCCGTCCAGCCGCAGTGCCCTGCAGGAACCGGTTTGTATGGCAAGCCTCATCCACGTGGACGCTAAAGACAACATCACGGGGAAAGACCTGCTGATCTTCTCCAACCCGAACACGACGAAGGGACGTAACCATATTACCATAAAAGTAAGTACCGACGGAGGCATGACCTGGCCGCTTTCCAACCAAGTGACACTGGACGAAGACGAAAGCTGGGGTTATTCTTGCCTGTCCATGATCGACAAGGAGACAGTCGGCATCTTCTACGAATCGAGCGTCGCCCATATGACTTTTCAAGCTGTCAAACTGACCGATCTGGTCAAGTAGTCCTGCATGAAGCGCATACTCTTCATATTGACAAGTTTATATATAGGGATATTGGCAGCACAGGCAGCCAATATCCCTCATTTGCTTCCATGGCCGCAGAAAGTGGCATGGAACGGGAAAAAGTTTCAATATAGGGGAACTTTTGTTTCCCTTACGGAAAACTTTTGTTCCATAGGCATGGAACAACCGGCAGGCAATAAGATAACGGGCAATCCGTCAAGCCATCCGGCACTATCGGTCAAATGGGTGGAGGATTTCCCCGATATCCCTCTCAATCGCAACGAAGCCTATAAACTGCGTGTCACATCAAAAGGAGTGGAGATCGAAGCCATCACCGAAACGGGCGTTTACAGGGCAATCCAGACATTACGCCAATTGACGGAAAAGAAAGGCAACGGCATTGCAATCACCGGATGCGAGATCACCGACTGGCCCGCCTTTCGCATCCGCGGCTTCATGCAGGATGTAGGACGCACCTATATCTCGACGGACGAATTGAAACGGGAAATAGCGATCCTGGCACGTTACAAGATAAACGTCTTTCACTGGCACCTGACGGAAAATCAGGCATGGCGCCTGCAAAGCAAGGTGTTCCCAATGCTGAACGACAGCGTCAACACGACCCGCCAGCCGGGGAAATACTACACGCTGGAAGAGGCACGGGAATTGGCCGCTTTCTGCAAGCAACATCATGTCCTGCTGATCCCGGAGATCGACATGCCGGGACACAGTGCCGCTTTCGTCCGTACTTTCCGCCATGACATGCAAAGCCCGGAAGGGATGAAGATACTGAAACTCCTGATCGACGAGGTTTGCGAAACGTTCGATGTCCCTTACCTGCATATCGGGACAGACGAGGTGCAGTTCACCAATCCGGATTTCGTACCCGAAATGGTCGCTTATGTCCGCTCCAAGGGGAAAAAGGTGATCTCCTGGAATCCGGGATGGCACTACAAGCCGGGAGAGATCGACATGACGCATCTGTGGAGCTACCGAGGAAAAGCCCAGAAAGGGATTCCGGCGATCGACTCCCGTTTCCACTATCTGAACCATTTCGACACGTTTGCCGACCTCTTCGCCCTCTACAACAGCCGCATCTACAACGAGCTGCAGGGCAGCGATGATCTGGCAGGCACGATCCTGGCAATCTGGAACGACCGGATGATCCAGTCGGAAGCCGATATCGTCAAACAGAATAATTTCTACCCGAATATGCTCGCCATGGCCGAACGTGCGTGGAGAGGGGGTGGAACTGAATATTTCGACAAGCAAGGAACGGTTTTACCATCGGAAGACAGCGAGTCGTTCAAGTCTTTCGCTGATTTCGAGAACCGCCTGCTCTGGCATAAGGAACATTGTTTCGGGGGATATCCGTTCGCTTACGTCAAACAAACGAACGTCAAGTGGCGTATTACGGACGCATTCCCGAACCAAGGCGACCTGACGGCATCATTCCCGCCCGAAAAGGAGTTGAAATCCCACTATACATACGAAAACAAGACGTATGAGACACAGGATGCGACCGGCGCAGGCATCTACCTCCGCCATGTCTGGGGGACGCTTGTTCCAGGGATCTACAAAGAGCCGCAAGAGAACCACACGGCGTATGCCTGGACCTGGGTCTACTCGCCTAAAGCACAGGATGTAGGCGCCTGGATAGAGTTTCAGAACTACAGCCGTTCGGAAATGGACTTGCCGCCACTTCCGGGAAAATGGGATTACCGGGAAAGCCGAGTGTGGGTCAACGACCGGGAAATCCTGCCTCCGGTATGGACGGCAACGCACCGGACCAAATCCAACGAGGTGCTGCTCGGCAACGAGAATTGTGTCGTGCGTCCTCCCATGCCTGTCCATCTGCAGAAAGGATGGAACAAGGTATTCATGAAACTTCCGGTCGGAAAGTTCACCGCGCCGGAAATCCGCTTGCCGAAGTGGATGTTCACATTCGTATTTGTCACACCGGATGGTGAAAAGGCTGTGGACGGCCTGGTCTATTCACCCGATAAGAAACGATAAGCAAATGAAAAATATCCTGCTCTGTTTATTCATCGTATTTAGTGCCACGATCCAGGCGCAAAAGATCAAGGTGGCCTGTGTAGGCAACAGCGTAACGTATGGTCACGGAATTGAGAACCGCGAAAAGAACAGTTATCCCGCCCAGCTCCAACGAATGTTGGGCAACGGATACGAAGTCGCCAACTTCGGAAAAAGCGGGGCGACGCTATTGCGAAAGGGACACCGTCCTTACAACGAGCAGGAGGAATGCAAGGCCGCCCTCGACTTTGCCGCCGACCGGGTCGTCATCCACCTCGGGCTGAACGACACCGATCCGCGCGACTGGCCGAATTACCGGGATGACTTCACGAAGGATTATCTGACCCTGATCGATGCATTCCGGCAAGCGAACCCGAAGTGTGAAATATGGATCTGCCGCCTGACATCGATCTCCCACCGCCATACGCGCTTCAAATCGGGCACACGCGACTGGTACTGGCAGATACAACAAAACATTGAAGATATCGCAATACTCGCCCACACCGGACTGATTGACCTGCATACAGAACTTTATGACCGCCCTGACCTCTTGCCCGACGCCTTGCATCCCACAGCCGAAGGAGCCGGAATCATCGCACGGACGGTCTACCGGGCATTGACCGGAAATTACGGTGGTCTCCAAATGCCCGTGATCTATTCGGACAATATGGTACTCCAACGGGAGAAACCGCTCCGGATAGCCGGAACAGCCAATGCCGGAGAAAAAGTGACGGTCAGCATCGCCGGACAGAAAGGCGAAGCGATAACGGCCTCGGACGGGAAATGGTCGGTCATCCTGCCACCGATGAAGGCAGGAGGCCCGTACACGTTGAGTATCTCCGCCGAATCAGGGAAACTGGATTATACGAATATCCTGATCGGCGAAGTATGGCTTTGCTCCGGACAGTCGAATATGGCATTTCAGGTGAGCAGTGCCGTTGACAGCCAACGAAAGGCTTTTCTGGAATTTGCCGCAAGGAAACCGCAAATCCGTCTTTTCGATATGAAACCACGTTGGCTGACAAATGCGGTGGAATGGGACATTTCGACACTGGACTCCCTCAACAGGCTCCAATATTACCGGGATACTGAATGGAAGGAATGCAACGAGGAAACGACGAACCGTTTCTCCGCCGTAGCCTTTGCCTTCGGACAGATGTTGTCAGACAGCTTGCAGGTCCCGGTCGGACTTATCCTGAACGCTATAGGCGGTTCACCGGCGGAAGCCTGGATAGACCGCAAAACGCTGGAATTCGAATTCCCCGACATCCTCTACGACTGGAAGCAGAATAATTTTATCCAGGACTGGGCGCGGGAACGCGCCGCCCTCAATATCCGTAAATCGACGAACAAACAGCAACGGCATCCTTACGAGCCTTGTTACTTGTACGAATCCGGTATCCAGCCGCTCGAAAAGTTCCCGATACGGGGTATCATCTGGTATCAGGGAGAATCGAACACTCACAATATGGAAGCACATGAGAAGTTGTTCCATCTTTTGACAAAAAACTGGCGGGAGAACTGGGCGGAAGAATTGCCTTTCTATTATGTGCAACTATCCAGCATCGACCGTCCCAGCTGGCCTTGGTTCCGGGACAGCCAGCGCCGGATGCTCCAATCGATCCCCAACAGCGGCATGGCGGTCAGCAGCGACCATGGCGACTCCCTGGATGTCCACCCGCGCCACAAACGGGAGATAGGGGAACGCCTCGCTCACTGGGCACTCAACAAGACATACGGGCACGAGATCCTTCCTTCCGGCCCACTCTACCGATCGGTGATATTCAAGGACAGCACTGCCTATGTCACATTCGATTACGGAAAAGGCATGCACAGTTCCGACGGCGACAAACTGCGTACTTTCGAGATAGCCGAACACGATGGTTTATTCGTCCCCGCGGAGGCACAAATCATCGATGGAAAGACAGTAAAAGTATGGAGCGGCCAAATCCGGAATCCGAAATTCGTCCGTTACGGCTGGCAACCTTTCACCCGTGCCAATTTAGTGAACGAAGCGGGGTTGCCGGCTTCGACATTCCGTTCGGAAGCGGCTCCGGTCAGCTGGTTTCGGCTGCCCGACCTACCCGGCACTGAAAAAAGCCCGTCATTAGGCGTATCTGCTCCGTTTATCGGTGTCAGTGGCGGGCAGTTGTTCGTGGCCGGCGGATGCAACTTCCCCGGCAAACCGGCGGCCGAAGGGGGAACAAAAGAATACTACTGCAATATATATGCATTAGATATAACCGCCCGATCTCATGCCGGATGGAAAAGGATCGGCAAATTGCCAATACCGCTTGCTTACGGGGCATCGGTCACAACCCCCGAAGGGCTCGTTTGGATCGGAGGAAATAACAATAAAGAGGTCTCCCGACAGGTCTTCTTCGTCAACTGGGACGGGGAAAAACAACAATTGCATATCACCGAACTGCCGCCACTTCCCATGCCGTTGGATAATCTCTCGGCCACATACGCCGATGGTTGCCTGTATGTCGCCGGGGGTAAGGGCAAGCCGCAAACGGTCCCAATAGGTCAGGACGGTTCGCAAACCGCCCCTACGAACCCACTCTTTTCATTACAGCTAACACCGTCGCTTCAAAAGGAATGGGTCCGGCTTCCGGATTTCCCCGGACCTGCCCGAGTACAGCCTGTCCTCACGGCACAGCAATCCGAGGATGGCATACGACTTTATCTGGCAGGCGGTTTCCAGCCTGCATCCGCCCATCAGGAAGCCATTGTTTGCACAGATATGCTTTCTTATCATCCGAAGACAAAACAGTGGAGAAATGAAGGATTCCTGCCTTCTTTAGCAGGCGGTTCCCACCGTACCGTTACAGGAGGTTGCGCCATCGCATCAGGCGATAGCTCCATCCTGCTGGTAGGAGGCGTGAACTACGACCGTTTCCGCGACGCCCTAAACCACCCCGAGCCGGATTATCTGCTACATCCTGCCGACTGGTATAAATTCAATACCTCCCTGTTACAATACAATACTTTCACAAAACACTGGACCCACTTAGGCAACTACGAAGAACTGGCACGTGCCGGTGCCGGCATCGCAAACAATGCCAACACGGTAATCATAATTGGCGGAGAGTTAAAACCGGGCATCCGCACGCCGGAGGTTAATGCGTTTAAACTGACGTGCCATCCTTGATTCACACCAAAGCCAATTTACGAATATTCGCATCCCAAACCGGTTCCGAAAAAATCAGTCCGACAGCTTCGGCCGGGGTAGAGGCGACCGTCCAAAGTGCTGCATGCTGCGGGCGCATGAAATGCTCGTCGACGGCCCGGCGGAACATCTCCAAAAGAGGATCGAAGTAGCCGTCTATATTCAGGATGACAATCGGGTTGAGATACAAGCCTAACTGTTTCCAGGTAATGACTTCCAACAATTCTTCGAGAGTGCCGCATCCGCCCGGAAGAGCGATCACGGCATCCGAAAGATCAGCCATTCGTTGTTTGCGCTCATGCATACTGTCGACTTCGACCAGATCGGTAAGCCCCTTGTGACACCAATCCTGTTCTACCATAAAACGAGGGATCACACCGGTCACAGTCCCGCCGGCAGCCAGCGCAGCATCCGACACGGCACACATCAGGCCCGAATTGCCAGCCCCGTTGATCACTCTCAGGTTCCGTTCGCCCAACAGATGTCCCAACTCGGTCGCAGCCTCCCGATATGCCGAAGCGACCTGCGTGCTGGAGGCACAATACACGCAAACGGAAGTTATCTTATTTCTTTCTCTTTCCATCTTTCTTTTTGCATTATGATTTTAAAACAAAGGAGATTCAACAAGCCATCAACCGAAATCATCGGACTCAGCGCCTTCCCAAACCACTTATTTTCCCTTATTTATATCATATCCGAACAAGGCGAAATCGCCCAGGCAAGGATCATCCGGGAAGATATGCGACAGGGCCTCGGTTATCTCAAGCGCCGTTTTCAGGGTGGCGGTTCGCTGCTGTGTCAAACCAAGTTCCAGTGAAATTTGGTGAACATGCGTGTCCAGCGGAATAATCAATTGGCGGGGATGAAAGACTGTCTGCCAAATCCCGAAATCGACGATTCCATCGGTCCGGACCATCCAGCGAAGGAACATAGCCAGGCGTTTACAGGCAGAAGTGCCGCCCATCACCGGAATACCGTTTATGCCGGAAAAGAGATCCTGCAATTTAAAAACCGGATTCGGGTAAGAGCTTGCAGCTAATGCATCTTCCAATGAATCATACCGCTGATATATCTCTTTCAACCGATCACAGAGGGCACAGAGGTCCGAATGCGTATAAAAGCGATAAAACGTATCGCGTTTGCCGGCTGGGACATCCGAAACCAGTTCCCAGTACCGCCCGGACAATACCCATTCGTAAGGACTTCCACCCATCCGGCTATGTAACCAGTCCGCCTTGCGGAGGATCAGTTCCCTGCGTCCATAAGAGATCCAGGAAGTGATAAAAGCGGATATTTCGATATCCCGTTTCTCCGTAAACCGATGAGGAAACTGAACCGGATCATCGGGTATAAAAGACCTCACATTATAGATCCCGGCCCATTCCTTCAATTTCGCTTTCAGTTGTTCGTCCATCCCTTACTTCATCTTTAAGAAATACTGGCGCCGGTCTTCGGGATAATGCTCGATGGCATAGCGAAGAGCCGTACGCGGAAGCTGTGTCGCATAACGTTCCAGAAAGTCGGTGAGGGTATCCCGATCTCTTTTGCCCACTTCGCGGAGCATCCAGCCTACGGCTTTATGCATCAAATCATGTTTATGCGTCATCAACCGTTCGGCCAACGCCAGCGTATCGGTAAAATCCGAACGGCGGATAAACGCCCAAGTACAGACGATCGAAATCCGCTGTTCCCAAAGATTATCGCTGGCAGCCAGTTCATACAGGACGGAACGGTCCCGGTTCACCAAATATTCGCCGACAATATCCCGGCAGGACAAATCCACCAAATCCCAATTATTGCAGCGGCGGGTATTCTTCAAATAGAAACGATACATCTTTTCCCGTTCAGCTTCCGGAGTCTTCTTATCCTGGAAACGGTAGACCAGAACCAATAGGGCGCAAAGACGGGCCTCATGCCAGGGACTATCCAACAAGCGCTGCAATTCATCGAGAGGCATCGCTTTGTTAGCTTTCGCTATACTGCGAGTTTGCGGAACGACAACCCCTAAAAAGCGGTCGCCTTCGCCATATTGCCCCGGTCCGGTCTTGAAAAATCGGCTCAGATGGGCCGCCTTTTCCGGTGAACCGACCGATTGCAGTTCACTCAGCACAAACTCCGCCGTCATGGACGCAGCACCCGTGACACAGGACGGTCGCCTTCCAAGAATCCGATTACATTGTTGCAAACCGTACGCGCCATGATAATACGCGTTTCCAATGTCTGCGTCCCAATATGGGGCGTAAGGACGACATTTTCCATTTCCAGCAACTCCGGCGAGGGATAATCGCCGAACTCGAATACATCCAGACCGGCGCCATGAATCGTCCCGTCTTTCAACGCCTGCACCAAAGCCTTTTCATCGACCAAAGGACCGCGGCCGGTGTTGATCAGAACGGCCGTCGGTTTCATCTGTTTCAATTCGGCTTCACCGATGATATGGTAGGTTTCCGGTGTATAAGGAGCATTCAGAGAGACGAAATCGGATTGGGAGAGGAGCTCCTCCTTGGAAACGTATGTCACGTTCAGCTTTGTCTCTTCTTCGACATACAGTTGGCGACGGTTATGATAGAGGACTTCCATACCACAGGCATTCGCACGTTTGGCAAGGGCCTTTCCGATACGTCCCATACCGATAATCCCCAGCGTCTTCCCAGTCACATTAATGCCTAAATTCTCCAAGACGCCGACTTTCATGCCAAGGCCTTCCCGGCGCAGCTTACGGTCGCATTCGGTAATGCGGCGTGCCACATCGAGCATCAGGCCGAGTGCGAGATTAGCGGTAGGGGCCGTCACGGGGTCGGGGGTATTAGCAACCGTGATTCCTTTCTCAAGGCAGTAGGCGACATCGATATTATTGTAACCGACGGCATAGTTTGCCACCATTTTCAGTTTGGAGGCATGGTCGATCAATTCCTTGTTTACCGGGAAATCGAACATCGAGCACAACACGTCATACTCCGGAATCATCTCTAAAACTTCTTCGTACGTGAAATCTCTTCCTTCGGGAAAAGTAACCTCATACTTGCTTTCCAGCTCGGTAAAACCTTCGCGGAACATGTCGTAAGTAACTAATATCTTTGTCATAACTATTCTTTTTAAATTTGCAAAAATATAAAATTATCCGATGTTCACTTCTTTTCATGGTCACGGATAAACCGGACGGCTAAAGGGAAAGCGGCGGCGCACATACTGCCGTGGTCGAAACCGCCCAACTCGTAAAGGGTCACATCAGGATGGCCGAGCAGTTTGAAAAGGCGGTAGAAATAGGCGGACTCTTCGTAACGGCCATACAATTCCTTTTCACGGTCACCGGAAAGGATCAGAATAGGGGCGCAATCATTCCGGACATGGTACAAGGGAGCCGTCTCGTCGATCGTCGGCTGCAAAGGTTTCAACCCTCGCTGGTTGCGTGTTTCAAAATGGGTGATCACCTGACCGCTGAAAGGGATGATCCCGGCAAGCTTGTCGGCATCTTTCCCATAACGCGCCAACAGCTTCTTATCCAATCCGACCATATCGACCAGATATCCGCCTGCAGAATGGCCGGCAATATAGATGGAGGAGGTGTCGCCTCCGTATTTTCCTATATTATCGAATACCCAAGCAACGGCGGCAGCGGCATCATCGACGATCTCCATCGTCTTCACATGCGGAGACAAACGGTATTCGACACCTACGACTACCATGCCGTCCGTTAATAACCCGGAAGGGATTTCACGACTCCCGCCGGTCAAACCGCCGCCATGAAACCAAACCACGACCGGCGCGTTTTGTACATCCGGCTGGTAAGCAATATCCAGACGACACATTTTAGAAGCATATTCATCACCTGTATTTCCACGGTACGGGACATTACGATCATAGGAATAATTAGCAACGATAGCCATCACAGCAAACCAGGCAAGCAGAAAGGTTAATCCGATTTTATTCGTCATATTATACACTAAATTTGAATTGATTAAACACAAAAAACATCCTCCAAATGTAATCAGCTTTTTACAACTAAACAAACAATCTGCCATTTCGCACAGGGCAACCGCATCAAAATCATAAAGCGTCCATCCGTTTTCGCCACCGATACGGACTAATCACATGAATGTTTTTGCAAAAGCAACTATCATACTATCATATCCGCATGTGTATCGGTTTAAACCAATATATTATGTTATGATAGTTACCGTTTTGAACTATCATTCATCTGTCATAACCATCATGGTAAAAAACGATAACGTGCTGTGTATTAATTGGACGATAAAAACAGGGACCGTTCAGAAACAGGTACGAAACCTGTTAAAACGGCTTCTTTTTTCATCAAGACAGACTTTTCTTTTGTCAAAAACAGCTTGCAAAGCCGCTTGAGACCCGGGTGTACCCATCATGGAGACCCGGGTGCGGGAGAGGTGCAGACCCGGGTCTGTGCGAGACCTTTACGGGGGTGTGGGGATGTTTATCCGCCATGTTAGAAGTGTTTTTATGCCCTGTTTTTGCATCTTTTTCAAGGAAAAAAGTCGTTTTATATTTAAACGGCCCCGTTTTGTCAATGCTATTTTGGTGCGGTTAGCCTGCCATTTCCCGCCTTCTTTTTCCGATAAAGCCGATTATTTCCTATTTTTGTAACCATTAACAAGTATCTTATTACCTGTCAACAACTACTATGGTTCTAAATTATATCTGGATTGCTTTCTTTCTGATTGCTTTCGTGGTGGCGCTTTGCAAATTAGTCATCGGCGGAGACACGGAAGTTTTCACCCATATCATCAACGCTTCTTTTGCTTCGGCAAAGACAGGGTTCGAGATATCCCTCGGACTGACGGGAGTCCTGGCTCTTTGGCTCGGCATCATGAAAATCGGGGAAAAAGGAGGCATGATACAGGCCTTTGCCCGGTTGACGGCACCCGTGTTCAGCAAGCTCTTTCCGGGAATACCGAAAGACCATCCGGCAACAGGTTCTATCTTCATGTGCATTTCCGCCAACCTGTTAGGCTTGGACAATGCCGCCACGCCGATGGGGCTGAAAGCCATGAAAGAGTTGCAGGAGCTGAACACGCAGAAGGATTCCGCCAGCGATCCGATGATCATGTTCCTTTGCATCAACGCTTCGGGACTGACGCTGATCCCAGTCTCCATCATGACCTACCGGGCACAGATGGGAGCGGCAAACCCGGCTGATGTCTTCCTGCCCCTCATGCTCGCGACCTTCTCTTCTACCCTGGTCGCCATACTGGCGGTCTGCTTCAAGCAACGGATCAACATCCTGCAACGGAACCTGCTGCTTTTCTTCGGCGGGATGATCGCGTTCATCGGTGGTCTGGCCTTGCTTTTCGGGATGATGAGCCAGCAATCGGTCTCCCTCTACTCTACCCTGTTTGCCAACATTTTGCTTTTCTCTATTATATGCGGATTCATTATCAGCGGTATCCGCAAAAAAATCAACGTATACGACACCTTTATCGAAGGCGCGAAAGAGGGTTTCCAGACTGCCGTGACGATCATCCCCTACCTCATCGCCGTATTAGTTGCCATTGCCGTTTTTCGGGCTTCGGGAGCGATGGATTTCCTGATCGACGGCATCCGCATGGGAGTCTCGGCAGCAGGGCTGGACACGCAGTTTGTGGAAGGTCTGCCTACCATGCTGATGAAACCGCTCAGCGGCAGCGGGGCGCGGGGTATGATGCTGGATGCGATGAACACCTACGGCGCGGATTCGTTCATCGGCCGCCTCTGTTCCATCGTGCAGGGATCGAGCGACACGACTTTCTACGTCGTCGCCCTTTATTTCGGCAGTGTCGGAATCCGCAACACCTACTATACGATCCCCTGTTCGCTACTGGCCGATTTAGCCGGGGCGGTGGCAGCGGTCACTATGACGTATCTGTTTTTTACCTAATATCAAAATGACACTCCTACCCCATGTAAATCGGATTAGTAGTGCATCTATCTTGGAATTAGCATAGCAGGTAATTATTTTTAACATATCATTCGGTAAGATAAAACATAAAAAGAATAACAATATGGCAATAGCATTTTACGCGGAAGACATCAAGCTTCCGGCAATCAAAAAGAGAGCGGTCGGCAATTGGATAAAAGAGGTCGCCGCCACATACGGGAAGAAAGTCGGCGATATCAGCTACATCTTCTGCTCCGACGAGAAGATTCTGGAAGTAAACCGCCAGTACCTCCAACATGATTATTATACGGATATCATCACGTTCGATTATACGAGCGGCGATAAGATCTCCGGCGACCTGTTTATCAGTCTCGACACGGTGAAGACTAATTCCGAAGCCTTCAACACTCCCTACAACGAGGAACTCCACCGTACCATCATCCACGGTATCCTCCACCTCTGCGGCATCAACGATAAAGGACCTGGGGAACGCGAGATCATGGAGGCCAACGAAAACAAAGCCCTGGCGATATTGCCGGAGGAATGCCGGGAAAGTCAACTTTCCCGGTAAAAAGAAATGTCTGGAGCCGCTTCCTGTTAAGGATGCTACTGAAGAGGTTGTATGATATGTGTGCCTGATAAAAGCCTGCACATGCTCCGGTGAAAACAGAAATTACCGGAGCAATGCTCCCAAAACCGATTACTCACTATCACTACCCAAATACTCATACCAAACGGCTATTTGCTTATTTGCCGGATACTCCCCCGATGTTATCACATAGATTTGGATACCTGGGAACAGGCAAATAAGGGATTGGTAACAATAATAAATGATCCGGCATGAAAGGCACAACTATTTTCTTTCTATCTATTCTGTTAATAACGACAGGTTGCAAAAGACTGGATCAAACGGCAGACGACTTGATCACAGTAGATGTAACCAATAATTCTTTTCCCAAAAAGGAACTGGCTCTTCAAGATTTCATGGATGTAGAATATATCCCGCTGGAAACAAACGATGATTTTGTTAATCAAGGGTTTGTGCAGGCTATAGGTAAAGAATTCATATTAGTAAAGAACTATAGGGATGACGGTGATATTTTTGTGTATGACCGGACCGGAAAAGCCATTCGTAAGATAAATCGTAAAGGGCAAGGAGGAGAAGAATACATCTCTTGTAGAAGTGTCACATTGGATGAAGAAAACAATGAAATGTTTATAAACGATTTCTTGGCAAGAAAAATAAAGGTCTATGACTTGGAGGGAAATTTTAAACGAAGTATCAAACAGAAACAAGATGGTGATACCCAGTTTTATTTGGATATATTTAATTACGATAAAGAGAATCTGATTTGTTACGATGAGTGCAATCAAGAGATACCATTCCTACTCGTATCGAAGCAAGACGGAAACATAACCAAAGAGATTAGAACCCCATTTAAAGAAAAGAAGTTATTTCTTCAACTTTTAAGACATGAAGGAGGAACGAGAGCTGCCGGACCGGGCGAATACAGTAGAATAATCCCATTCAATGGCAATTGGATTCTATTAGAACCCTCGTCAGACACGATCTACACATTAATGCCCGATTACAATTTGCGGCCGTTTATCGTGCGAACACCTCCTATTCACATTATGAATCCAGAATCTTTCTTGGTTTTAAAGTTGGTTTCCGATCGTTATTATTTCATGGAAAGTATAAAGAACGTATATGATTTCAGCAAAGAAGAAGGCTTTCCGAGAACCTACTTCGTGTACGATACAGAGGAAAAGGATTTCTTCAGGTATATCATATACAATGGCGATTATTCTTATAAAAAAGAATTCTATATGGTCATGCTGACCCCTATCAATTCCAAAGGTGAATTATGGGCAACTATAAATGCTTTCGACCTTTGCGAGGACTATAAAAAAGGGAAGTTGAAAGGCAAACTAAAAGAAGTCGCTGCAACATTGGAAGAGGATGACAACCGGGTGATTATGTTGGTCAAACACAAAAAGTAATCCTTAGGATATATTAAAATCAAAACCTTTAAACGGCAAAATCCCGTCCTACCAATTTTTAGAAGCATCGGATCTTATCCGAGATTATAAAGGGGGGAAAGCTAAAGGGCTGATTGAAAGAAGTGGCTGCTACAGTTTTCATAATTCCATCCTTTTCACAAAGTCAGAAATAAAATAAACAATATACAACAAACTTTTATTTCAAATACTCATTCAAAACAACCATCCGCTCATTAAGTCAATAATAAGCGGTCTTTACGGGATATATTTGAAGGGTAATTCAATTATTCATCTTATTTTTACAGGTATGAAAACAACAAC
>NZ_MNQY01000114.1:0-104656 GCF_001915675.1 Parabacteroides sp. merdae-related_45_40
CGCCCGCCGCTTCGGGACGCCACGAGTCACAGGCGCCGCCGTTGGGAAAAGTTAGGGCACTGAATATAAAACAAACAAAATACAAATGATGGATTTTCATAAGGGCAGATGGCGATTGGCCTTAGGCCGTCTGGTGAATTTGCGGTATATCAACCGTTGGATCATTTTTAGTGCGGACCTTTTCGTTTCGCTCTCCGTGTCGTTGCTGGGCGTACTAGGAATGTTCTCCATTCTGCATATACGTATAGGAGAGTCTGATGTGCTGAAAGTAGGCCTCTCCTCATTTGTGGGCAGTATCGTTTCGTTCTTGCTGTTCAAAGCATATCATGGGGTTATTCGCCATTCCACGCTGCGTGGCTTGTGGCGGATCGGTGGTGCTGCGATCGGCAAGTCGCTCTTAATGTTCCTGCTGCTTTGGCTGTTGAAAGCCCGTTTCAGCCCTTCTATCTATTGGTTGGGTGGAATCATGGACAGTACGTTGACGATCGTGATGTTGGTCACGTTGCGTGTCTTCGTGATCAATGTCTATAACAGCGTCCTCCTGCAACTCGGCAAGAAACGCAAGCGGGTACTGGTCTTTGGCACGGAGGAGGAGAGCGTGATGATCGCTACCTCGGCGAACCGTCAGGTATTCATGCAGAATTATAGCATCATGGGCTTCCTTTCCTTTGGCAATTCCAAGAAAAGCATCCGGATCGCGGAGTTACCGGTCTACCAGATCGAGAACGTGGAGGATCTGTATCGCTTGATCCCTCGCAACAGCTTGGATGGCGTTCTCTTCCCCAATATAAAGGTTGCCCATCAGGAGCGTGACCGTTTGATCCGTTATTGCGAGCAGGCCTCCTTGAAGACATTGGTAGTCCCGGAGATGGAGGAGCTACGTGGAGGTGAGGCGAAGCGTTCTGTTCGAGAGATCCGTATCGAGGATTTGCTAGGTCGTGAGGAGATCCATATCAATCTGGATGAGATCGGCAATCTGTTGGAAGGGAAGACCGTGCTTGTCACGGGAGCCGCCGGCAGTATCGGTAGCGAGATCTGTCGCCAGCTGGCTCATTTTCCGATTAAGAAGTTGGTTTGCTTCGACTCCGCTGAGACCCCGATGCATAATCTTCGTTTGGAATTGGAAGAGAAATACAAGGAACTGAACTTTGTTCCGGTGATCGGCGATGTTCGCAGCCCGGACCGTGTGGATTATGTGTTCCGCAACTGGCACCCCCAAGTGGTGTTCCATGCGGCGGCCTACAAGCATGTCCCCTTGATGGAAGAGAACCCCTGCGAGGCGATCCGAACAAACGTGTTCGGTACTCGTGTGATGGCAGATGCCGCTGTAAGCTATGGCGTGGAGAAATTTGTGATGATCAGTACGGATAAGGCGGTGAACCCCACGAACATCATGGGATGTAGCAAACGCTTGGCCGAGATCTACGTACAGAGTCTGAGCCTTGCGATTGAGCGAGGAGAGGTGAAAGGCGAGACACGTTTCATTACGACCCGCTTTGGCAATGTTCTAGGTAGCAATGGGTCGGTTATCCCCCGTTTCCGTGAACAAATCGCTCAAGGAGGTCCCGTGACGGTCACCCATCCCGATATCATCCGTTACTTCATGACCATCCCGGAGGCTTGTCGTCTGGTATTAGAGGCCGGTACAATGGGTAAGGGCGGTGAGATCTTTATCTTCGATATGGGTGAGCCGGTGAAGATAGCGGATTTGGCGAAGCGCATGATTGAACTGTCCGGGTTGCAGGTAGACAAGGATATCGAGATCAAGTATACTGGTCTTCGCCCCGGCGAGAAATTGTATGAAGAGCTACTGAACAACAAGGAGAACACGAAAGAGACCCCTCACGAGAAGATTCGAGTAGCGGCGGTTCGTGAGTATATCTATAAGGATGTAGTAGAACATATTAATGTATTAACCGAATTGTCTCTCCGTGTCCAAATCCTTTTGATGGTGAAGGAGATGAAAGCCTTCGTCCCTGAGTTCAAGAGCCAGAACTCCCAGTTTGAGGAGTTGGATTGAATTGATTCGCCATCTCATCCTGTCGATTAATTATCCATATAGGATAACGTTTGCCAAACTCGAGTATCTCGGTTTTGGTAATGCACTTACTGAGCCTGCCCAATATGACAAGCATAAGTATGTCTTCAAGTTTATGCTTGAAATTGCCTTTCCCGGTTCTACGGTATTCAGGTACTGAAGTTACGAACTCTCTTAGATGTTTCATGATGCTGCCACTCGGACAGTCGAAGTGCTTTTTTAGTATTATTACACCTAAAAACTTCTATATCAATTGAATGAATCGTATTTTTTTCGATAGCAAAAATACAGGCGGAAGACAAAACCGACATCACGTCGCTCTTGAAATCCGCCTATAAAAAATCTTTTATATGATTAAAAAGAAACACCGAAGACGGTGCTTCGGCATCCCCGTTTCAGCGGCCTGTATCAGTTGGATATCCCGAACAAGGAGGTTCGGATCGGCTTGATGCGCAGCTTGTTGCCTAACTATGTGCAACGCCCCGCCGAGTTGAATACGTTGGTGGCGGAGAAGATTTATAATGGCGATATGGACGACGCTTTAGTTTTGATGCGCACGGTTCTCTCCACGATCCCCTATTGCGAGAATACGCATTACGAGGGACATTACCAACAATTGCTTTATGTGATTTTTACGTTGATAGGCAATTATGTGGACGTAGAGGTCCGTACCCCCAAAGGCCGTGTGGATATGGTGATGCGCACCCCGACCACCCTCTATGTCGTGGAATTAAAGTTGAATAAAACCGCGGATACAGCCCTTGAGCAAATCCATTTGCGCAATTACCCGGAGCGCTTCGCCCTTTGCGGATTACCCATCGTAAAGGTTGGGATCAATTTCGATACGGAGAAGCGAACGTTGGGGGATTGGGTGATTGAATAAAGAAGGTAAACGCAATATTTTTTACTGAACTCGGTTAAGACACTTTTGAAGTGTCTTAATGAGGAGTATGTCCTAAATTGAATACTTACTACCTGTTACTTTTGGTATAAAACAAACAACTTAACTGTGAATCATCTTTTTGAAAATCAGAAAGATGAAAAGTACTTTAGGGCTAAAAAAAAAATAATCAATATGAATAAAGAAATCAAGATCGCCGTGGCCGGAACCGGTTACGTGGGATTGAGTATCGCTACCTTGCTGGCACAACATCATCCGGTGACAGCGGTGGACGTGATACCGGAGAAGGTGGATCTTATCAACCGTAAGAAATCACCGATTCAAGATGAGTATATCAAGCGATATCTCGCTGAGAAAGATTTGAACCTGCGAGCTACGCTTGATGGCGAGGCGGCTTATCGTGATGCCGATTTCATAGTCATTGCGGCTCCCACCAATTATGATCCGCTGCGGAATTACTTCGATACACATCATATAGAGGATGTGATCGATTTGGTATTGAACGTCAATCCGGATGCCGTGATGGTCATTAAATCAACCATTCCTGTTGGGTATTGCCGTTCGCTTTATGTGAAGTATGCTCTCAAGTTTATGACAGATCCATCTCTTAAGGGACATTATTTCAATCTTCTATTCTCTCCAGAGTTTCTTCGTGAAAGCAAGGCCTTACTTGATAATTTGGAACCTTCGAGAATTATCGTGGGCTATCCTAAAGTACTCCCCTCTGATCAAGATAGAAACTGGGATGAGGAGAATGCGGCAATTGCAGCTATTGGCAATCCAAATGCGGAAGATTACGCCAAGATCTTTGCGAATCTTCTTCAAGAGGGTGCAATCAAGGAGAACGTTCCGACTCTATTCATGGGTATGAAGGAAGCAGAGGCTGTCAAACTCTTTGCCAACACCTATCTCGCTCTTCGAGTTTCTTATTTCAATGAGCTTGATACCTATGCGGAAGTAAAGGGGCTCGATTCACAGGCAATTATTAATGGCATTGGTCTCGATCCACGTATTGGCACTCACTACAATAACCCGTCATTTGGTTATGGTGGTTATTGTCTCCCAAAGGATACCAAGCAACTTCTTGCCAATTATGAAAACGTGCCACAGGCTATGATGTCTGCGATTGTGGAGTCTAATCGTACCCGAAAGGATTATATTGCCGATGCCGTACTTCGCAAGGCTGGCTATTACAATGAAAATGCTGTATGGGATGCCGCTAAAGAGCATGAATGTGTTATCGGTGTGTACCGCTTGACTATGAAGTCTAACTCTGACAACTTCCGCCAGTCTGCAATCCAGGGTATCATGAAGCGTATCAAGGCCAAAGGCGCAGAGGTCATAATCTATGAGCCAACTCTTGAAAATGGTACTTCATTCTTCGGCTCTCTGGTAATCAACAATCTTGAGGAGTTCAAACAGAAGTCAAAGGCCATCATCGCCAACCGCTATGACTCATGCCTCGATGATGTGATTGAGAAGGTTTATACTCGTGACATATTTAAGCGTGATTAACTCATGGTACAGTATAATGTAAATCTTGAGGGCAAGACCGTTCTCGTTACTGGAGCAGCAGGCTTTATCGGATCTAATCTCGTTAAGCGTTTGTTTAAGGATATAAAGAATATCAAGGTAATCGGTATTGACAGCATCACAGACTACTACGATGTCAACATCAAGTACGAGCGTCTCAAAGAAATAGAGGCTCTTAACCGAGATTGGGAGTTTGTTCATGCAAGCATCTCAGATAAGGTTGCTGTCGAGAAGATATTTACTGACAACAAGATAGCTGTTGTCGTAAATCTCGCAGCTCAGGCAGGAGTTCGTTACTCTATCACCAATCCTGATGCCTACATAGAGAGCAATCTTATCGGTTTCTACAACCTTCTTGAAGCTTGCCGTCATCATGAAGTTGAACATTTGGTATATGCATCATCATCATCAGTCTATGGTTCTAATAAGAAGGTTCCATATTCAACAGATGACAAGGTGGATAATCCAGTCAGCCTGTATGCTGCCACCAAGAAGAGTAACGAACTTATGGCACACGCTTATTCGAAGCTTTACAATATCCCATCAACAGGTCTTCGTTTCTTCACTGTATATGGACCTGCAGGCCGTCCTGATATGGCCTACTTCGGATTCACCAACAAGCTTCGTGATGGCAAGACCATCCAGATCTTTAACTATGGAAACTGCAAGCGTGACTTTACCTATGTCGATGATATCGTCGAGGGTGTAGTTCGCATCATGCAGCACGCTCCCGAGAAGCAGAATGGAGAAGATGGACTTCCAATCCCAGCGTACAAAGTATATAATATCGGTAACAATTCACCTGAAAACCTTCTTGACTTCGTCTCTATCCTACAGGAGGAGCTCATCCGTGCCAAGGTGCTACCGCAGAACTACGATTTTGAGGCTCACAAGGAACTTGTCCCAATGCGGCCTGGTGACGTATCTGTAACATATGCAGATACTACACCTCTTGAACAAGATTTTGGATTTAAGCCATCAACTTCTTTGCGTGATGGTCTTAGAGCATTTGCAGAATGGTATTCAACATATTATATATGCGTTGATAAATGACCATTTGTGCATTCCTTAAAGAGTAATTGATATATTATTTTATTTGAATCTGCATTATAGTATGTGGATCTGTGGGTTCAATGATTATTCCGCACAATAAAAATAATTCAGAGTGAAACACGCTTTTTTATTTTCAAATTAATCATATGTTAGATAAATCAAGCAAAATATATGTTGCAGGCCATAGGGGCCTCGTAGGTTCCGCAATTTGGAACAACCTCTTGCGGAGAGGCTACACCAATCTCGTAGGTCGCACTCACAAGGATCTTGATCTCACAGATCAGTATGCTGTAAAAAAGTTTTTCGATGAGGAGCAGCCTGATGCTGTAGTACTAGCAGCTGCCTTTGTAGGTGGCATCATGGCCAACAGTCTTTATCGTGCTGACTTTCTGATGATGAATATGAAGATCCAGTGCAACGTTATTTCCGAGGCATATGCTCATGATGTGAAGAAACTCCTCTTCCTTGGCTCTACCTGTATCTATCCTAAGAATGCGCTTCAGCCCATGAAGGAGGACTGCCTCCTCACTAGTGAATTGGAATACACCAACGAGGAATACGCCATTGCCAAGATTGCTGGTCTCAAGATGTGCGAGTCGTACAATCTCCAGTACGGTACCAACTATATTGCCGTAATGCCTACCAACCTCTATGGTCCTAATGACAATTTTCATCTGGAGAATTCGCACGTTATGCCAGCCATGATGCGTAAGGTTTATCTCGCAAAGCTCATCAACGATGGTAATTGGGAAGCTATTCGCAAAGACCTCAATATTCGTCCTGTAGGAGCAAATATCAAGGAAAATCGTTATGTCATTGATGGCAACAGTTCAGAAGCTGAGATTCTCAAAGTCCTTTCCTTCTATGGTATAGAGCACAACAAGGTGAACCTCTGGGGCACAGGTAAGCCTCTTCGTGAGTTCCTCTGGAGTGAGGATATGGCAGACGCATCAGTTCACGTTCTTCTCAACGTTAACTTCTCCGACATCATTGGTATCGAGAAATACTCATCAGTCCATTACGGCAACAAAGCGGATGGTGTAGTTGATCGCAACCACTCAACTGGTCGTGGTGGCGCAATCCCAAGCCTTGGCGAGATCCGCAACTGTCACATCAATGTGGGTACAGGGAAGGAAATCACCATTTGCGAGCTTTCAGAACTTGTAGTCAAGGCAGTAGGTTTCACCGGAACAGTTGAGTTTGATACCGCTAAACCTGATGGTACTATGCGTAAGCTCATAGATGTCAGCAAGCTTCATTTTCTTGGATGGACACATAAGGTTGATATTGAAGATGGTGTTCAGAAGCTTTTCGAATGGTACGAGGAGAGCATAAGTTGAAAACAATTCAATAACGCAAAAAATACAATTATGTCAAAGAATATTGCACTTATCACAGGTGTTACTGGACAGGACGGTAGCTACCTCTCTGAATTTCTTTTGGCCAAGGGCTATGAGGTCCATGGTATCATCCGCCGCTCATCAGTAGATTTCCGTGAGCGTATCGCGCACCTCGAAGGAACTCCAAATTTCCACCTGCATTATGCTGACCTCACCGACTCTATGTCGCTTGTGAAGCTTGTGGACAAGGTGCAGCCGACAGAGATTTATAACTTGGCTGCTCAGTCTCACGTTCAAGTGTCTTTCGATGCTCCTGAGTTTACTGCAGAGGTAGATGCAACAGGTGTTCTTCGCATACTGGAGGCTGTCCGTACCAATCACCTTGAGAAGAGCTGTAAGATTTATCAGGCATCAACTTCTGAGCTCTATGGTAAGGTAGAGGAGGTTCCCCAGAACGAGAATACCCCATTTCACCCATATTCACCATATGCTGTCGCTAAACTCTATGGCTTCTGGATTGTGAAGGAGTATCGTGAGGCATATGATATGTTCTGTTGCTCAGGCATACTCTTCAACCACGAGTCTGAGCGTAGAGGCGAGACATTCGTAACCCGCAAGATAACTCTCGCTGCTGCACACATTACCCAGGGTAAGCAGGATTGCCTCTACCTTGGCAATCTAGACTCCCTTCGCGACTGGGGGTATGCCAAGGATTATGTTGAGTGTATGTGGCTTATCCTCCAGCACGATAAGCCAGAAGATTTCGTTATTGCTACAGGTGTACAGCATACTGTTCGTGAGTTTGCTACTCTCGCTTTCCATCACGCTGGTATAGAACTTAGTTGGGAAGGTGAAGGCATTAATGAGAAAGGTATTGTAATATCTGGCCCTGAATTTCTTGTAGGCAAGGTCGTTGTAGCCGTATCTGAAGATTTCTATCGTCCTACCGATGTGGTGAATCTCTGGGGCGATCCAACCAAGGCTAAGAATGAACTTGGTTGGAATCCTATGACCACCACCTTCGAGCAACTCGTCGAGCTCATGGTTAAGCATGATATGGCTAAAGTCGCTGCTGATCATGCTGCTGAAGGTGTTCGCAAGATGAACCTTGCTGAGTATCTTGAAAAAGGTATCGTAAAGTAATATTCCAATTTGGAAAGTCGTTGTATAGGTAGTACATTTGTATGTGGTTCATACCACCAACGGCTTCAAATAGCTCCTTAAAAGGAGGGTTGTTCTGTCATAGAAGGCAAGGATATGACGTGTTTGCGTGGAAAATGCATGGTTTCGGTGGAGGTAGATACTAGGCACTTGTGGTGTTAGACAGTAAGATATTTTGCCATAATCATCGAGAAGCCATAGAACTTCATGTTCGAAGACAATAATATCAATCAGAACTTTGCCATTCCTAGATATGATGAAGTTATATCATAAGCGATAGAATTTATTTACAGAAAAAGAAGAATTCCAAAGATTTTTTTCATGCGTAATGAATAAAAGGGAGACTCTTGAAAGTACTCCTCAATATTGGATCTTTATGATATGCATGTTACTGTTTAGTATCGGAACATTTCTTTCAAAGTAAAATTTCATTGTTTCTGTCGGATTTAGGAATTTGTAATACGATGTTCTGAAGGTTGACATATGTAAATGTATGAAAAAAACATTCGTTATTAGTCTTATTTTTATTGTTTGTGGTATATTAGGCTTTGTTTGCCAATTGTTGTATGCCTATTTCTTTGGCTCAGGGAAAGAGATGGATATTTATTTTTCGTTGCTCTCCATTCCTGCGATTATAACAGGTGCGTCTGGTGCTGTTTTTTCATCTTTGTTTTTCCCTATTTTTGCTCGAATAGATTCAGTTGAGTTAGATTCTTATATTTGGACTATAAAAGAGTGTGTATCAAAAATAGCATTGCTTATAGCTGTTGTTGGCTTTGTAATTACATATTTTAATATGGATTACATTGTTGGTCCCATAGAAAAAACATATTATAATCTTTCTTTATTGTTGGCTTTTTTATTGTGGATTAATGCATACATGTCAATCGTTAATGGTTTTCTTTCTTCTGTTCAAAATTATTTCAAAAATTTTTTAATTGTATCTTTATCTCAGTTACTAGTATACATTTTTATCATATTATTTGTGCTTATTCTTCATCAGGTTATAGGAGTAAATTCTATTGCTTTTGGTATGCTATTTTCAGCCTTTATTTCTTATATAGTAAATCGATATTATGGTAATTTATTCAAGAAATCCCAATCGTATACCAAAATGGACTCTTTTGTAGTTGTCCAAAATATTATACTAATAATTATATCTTTTTTTCCATTCCATTCGTTTGCTTCAATTGCATATTTGTGGGCCGGACAACTAGATTATGAAGGTGGCGTTTCGCTTTTAGGTTATTCTCATAGTTTTTGCGGTTTTCTTTCTGTTGCTGCAAGTATGGGGTTGTCAACCGTTTCTTTCCCTGATCTTGCTAGGTCTCTTTCTTCAAAGAATAAGGAAATAGTTAACCAAGGATTTATTAATTTTTGGAAACAAATAGAAGCCGTCGTTGTTTTTTCAACATTTGTTGCTGTTTTTGCATCCGTATTTGCTTGCCCAATAATAAGTGTTCTTTTTTTAAGAGGGGAATTTGATAATGAAGCTGTTATTGGATTATCTTCAGTTCTTCCTATATATCTTGTGAATGGAGTGCTGATTGCAATAATGAATTTGACGAGGAATGTTTTTTATTCATTAAATAAGCAAAAAATATTTGCGGTTTTTAGTGGGTTAGTAACATTTATTTTCTTTTTTTCTTCGATTATATTTTCAACACAAGTAAATTATATCTTTGTTGGATTTGTTGAGACTATATCTATGGGATTGTTTGCTTTGATTTCTCTATTTTATATAAATTCATTAGCAAAAGTGTTTTGGTTTAAAGATATAGTAAAGTTGCTTAGTCAAATTGTTTTATTAATTTTAATTGCAATATTCTTGTATCTCTTTTATAAAAATATTCTCAATTATTATTTGAATAATATAGTTTGTTTACTGATAAGTGGAGTCTTGTATACAGTTTTAGCAGATTTGCTTTTATGCAAGATTTTAGTTAATGAAATGATTTTGTCTGTCAATGAAAAAATTGCACATGTGATAAAAAGTAAACTTTTTTGAAAGTTTTTTGATGATATTTTATTGGTGTTTGGCTATGATTATCTAATTGTAATTGTTAGTGATGAATGGCTTGTGTTGATGATAATGTACAATGTTTTTGCTTAGTTAATTATATATATTGGAATTCGATTAATTGCTAAACTTTTAATCCTATGGATGATATTAATATGGATATAATATTGTTGTGTTTTCAAGTTTTTGTATGGGTATCATGTATATTGAAGTTATGGAATAGGAATAGATTTTATGCCATTTTTTGTATGGTTCTTTATTTGTATTTATTACCGACAGAAATTACTTATAGATTTTTTCCATATCTATATGATGCATACTGGGAAAAGATGTTTGGTGTGAATTGTATTGGTTTGTTAACTTTTCATTGATTACGTTATTTATAGTCCTAAATCATACATCCAAAATTCATAAGGTCTATAATGTTGTATATTATAGGAGGAGAAATTCAAAATCAATAGTTTATTTTTTTGTTCTTGTGTTTAGTTTTTTAAGTTCATATTTATTAGTTACCAATATGGTGAAAATTTCTTACCAATCCTTAGTGGAAAATGGATCGATGGGAAACGAGAATATTTTGATGACTATAATTGACCAAATGTTTAAGTGGTTGCCTGCTTTCGTGATATTCCCAATGGTTGCTATGGAACAGAAAAAATGGTATATGCAAGTTTTTACTGCATATAATATTCTACTTTATACTATCTATAATATTCTATCAGGATCTCGTTCTGATATCCTTGCAGTTGTATTGGGACTTGTACTTTTATGGATATATGGACGTAAGATAAGGATTAAACAAGTTTTTGTTTTGTCTTTTATCGCTATTACGTTTCTATATTTAGCGAGTTTTACTTATTCGTTAAGAGGAGGTGTTAATGAGGGGACATTGGAAGAAATTTTACTTAAACAAGATTATACAGCGCCAGCGTATAATTTGGTTGGTGTTATTGGCAAAAATATTATTGATCCATTAATGGTTATTAATTCTCAGATTATAAAAACATTTCCATTATTGGGAGGTGATTGGTTATATTTTTTGATTGCAGATTCTCTTTTTCCTAGTTCTCAAGTAAGCGCCTCTCAGGGATGGGCTTTTCATCCTTTTGCTGAAGGTTATATCTTTTGTGGCTTTTTAGGGTTTGTATATAATGGATTGGTGATAGGTTTAGGATTGTCAATATGGAATCGTTTTATTTTAACTAATAATGAAAGATTTAATCGATTTATGTTCGCAATTATGGGATGCATTTTTTTCTCATTGGTGAGATCACAGTCTGTGAATTTCTTTAGGTATATGTATTATATGTTTATTCCATCAGCCTACATATATTCTCGATTATCTAATATAAAGATCAATTATCGGGGGTTCTTGCGATAACCCCCTAATAAGCAGAACTAAACATCACGTTTATGATATTTACAAGAAAAGATCTGCAAGAATATTTAAAGCGAGATAATCTAGGGTTTGGTTCCCAGACTTTTTATAAGCGTATGATAAAAAGATTGGGAGGATATGAAAATTATTATATATATGAATTTTTTCGTGTATTGAGGCATTATGAATTTTACCTAAATTTAGAAAAACGTACTCTATTGGAGAGGGTATTTCTGTTGTATTGGAAATATAGATACAATCACAGCAGAATAAAATCAAATATGTTTGTTGCTCCTAATACTTTTGGGCCAGGTGTCATGATTGTACATCTAGGTTTTCTTCGTTGTGATAGTTGGATTCATATTGGAGAAAATTGCACAGTTCTTCCTAATGTTTTATTTGGAAAACGTAATGCTATGAATTTTGGCTCTAAATGTAGTATCAATGTAGGAAACAATGTTTATATTTCTGTCGGAGCAATAATCTTGGGACCTATAACAATTGGCGACAATGTTGTTATTGGGGCTGGATCTGTTGTAAATAAGGATATCCCTAATAATGTAATAGTAGCAGGTGTTCCTGCAAAGCAAATTGGATTTACTTTGTCAACAAATTAAGGTGGAAAAAAGTATGAATAGATTAACTTTTATAGGAAGTATTCAATTAAATAGCCCAAGTACAGGTGGTGGTGTGCAAACAAAGAATCAGCATTTTTTGAGATATATACTCTCTAAAAATGTTGACTGTAGAGTCTTTGATACTTGGAAAAAAAAATCCGTATTGTCGTTAATTATGTCTCTAATATATATTGTAAGAACTAAAAGAAGTGAGCCAATCATTCTGTCAATATCAACTAGAGGTGCTTATTATATAGCAAAAATACTAAATTTAACTCATCTAAAACGGAGAATTTTCTATTGGGTTGCAGGAGGAGATTTGGCAATAGATCTCAAAAACGTATCTCTTAAAAACCGAAGAGTATATGATGTGTTTACTAAAGTAGTAGTTCAATGTAATTATTTGAAACGTGACCTAGAGGAATTATCAATTACTAACTGTGCAATGGTTCCGAATTTTAAACCAGTAATATTTAAACCAACAATTGATAAAGCTATTTTTGAGAAAATACGTTTTGTGTATTTTTCAAGAGTATTAATACAAAAAGGAATCGAAGAAATAATCCAAGCATTTAAGTCTTTAGGTAATAAAAACATTTGTTTAGATATTTACGGAACTTTAGTGCCTCCATATGATGAAGGCTATTTTAAGGATTTTTATTACCTAAATATTAATTATAAAGGCTTTCTTGATGTGAGTGTAGAAGATGGTTATAAACAACTATCCGAGTATGATGTTTTACTATTCCCTACATATTTCAAGGGTGAAGGTTTTCCTGGAACATTGTTAGATGCATTCATAGCTGGTGTGCCAGTTATTGCGTCAGACTTCCATGCTAATGGTGAAGTCCTTGTTGATGGTTATAATGGATTGCTTATTCCCCCTAAGGATGCAGTAGCATTATCTACCGCAATGAATAGACTTATTTCAGATATTGATTTGCGCAAAAAATTAAGGAAAAATGCAATTCTTACAGCAAGGGAATATGATGTAGAAATGATACTAGATGAAGCCTTTGCAAGATTAAAAATTTTTGAAGATTAGTATATGAAAATCGTAAATATCATAGGAGGTCTAGGTAACCAGATGTTTCAGTATGCTTTTGCTGTAGCGTTGAAGGCGAAATATCCCAATGAGGAGGTTTTTATTGATACTCAACATTATAAAAATGCTTTCATTAAGGTTTATCATGGCAATAACTTTTATCATAATGGTTATGAGATAGACAAGGTATTCCCGAATGCGACTTTAGAACCTGCCAGACCGAAGGATTTGATGAAGGTTTCGTTCTATATTCCTAATCAAGTTCTTGCTCGAGCTGTTCGTCGCATATTTCCAAAGCGAAAGACAGAGTTTGTGACAGATCAGCAGCCGTATGTGTTTATACCAGAGGCTTTGTCTGTAATAGATGACTGCTATTTTGATGGTTACTGGATGACTCCACTCTACTTTGATAAATATCGTGATAGGATTCTTAAAGAGTTTACTTTTCGTCCATTCGATACAAAGGAGAATTTGGAATTGGAACCTCTTCTCAAACAAGATAACTCTGTGACTGTACACATTCGTCGTGGTGATTATGTCGGATCTTCCTCTTTTGGAGGTATATGCACACTTGATTATTATCGTAATGCAATACGTGAGGCCTATAACTTGATTACTAGCCCAGAGTTCTTTATTTTCTCAAATGACCAGAAATGGTGTATGGAAAATATGAGGAATGAGTTTGGTGATGCAAAGGTTCATTTTATTGCACACAACCGAGGTGCCGATAGTTATCGCGATATGCAACTCCTGTCCATCGCTAGATGCAACATATTGGCAAACAGTTCATTCTCTTGGTGGGGTGCATACTTGAACCAGCGTAAAAATTGTTTTATTATATGCCCACATAAATGGCATAATACGTTGGAATATTCTGATTTGTATTTGCCTACATGGATTAAAATTTAATATTGTGAAGTATAGAACATTTGAATTTGCAGATCGTATTCATGAATTCTTAGGACCCAGAAAACATGATTTAGAGACTGATATCAGAGAAATATCTCGGCTGCTCGAATCTGAGAATCCAAGCATGATATCAAGAATAGGAAGTGTTGAGTTTCAAGCATTATTTTTAATCCGATATTTTCCTTTGAGTTTTCCATTATTGTCAAGATCAAAGAGAAATATGAGAATGAATGCCGGTTTTTTCCCAGTTTCAATGAGAACACTTAAACAGTTTTATCTTCTTTATAAAGAAGATTGCAAAGATATAGACTTGTTCGTAAGGTGGCGAATCGAAGAACTATTTTTTAGTAATTGGTTTAATCATAAAAAATATGTCCATAAGTCAACTTTGGATTCGTTTTTTTCCCAGCAACATCCTTGGACCTATTCTCTAAAAGGGAAAAAGATTCTTGTAGTGCATCCTTTTTCTGAGACCATCGAGAGTCAGTACAAAAACAAAAAGAAGAAACTATTCAAGAACAGCGAGGTGTTGCCTGAGTTTACTTCATTGCAGACCATTAAGGCTGTGCAGTCAATTGCAGGCAATCCTGTTGGCTTTGACACTTGGTTCGATGCACTTGACTGGATGAAAAGCGAAATTGACAAGAAGGATTTTGATATTGCTCTGCTAGGATGTGGCGCATACGCCCTTCCGCTGGCTGCTCATATCAAACGTATGGGCAAAAAGGCTGTTCACATGGGAGGTGTGCTTCAGTTTCTATTTGGAATAACTTGCAAGCGATATGAAGAGAATGATGAATTTAAGCCTTATATCAATGAGTATTTCGTTTATCCTGATGCCAAAGATAGACCTAAGAATGCTTTTGCGGTAGAGGGTGGTTGTTATTGGTAAAATATTTTGATATATGGCAAATATTCGATTTAGATTAGCTAAGCCAAGTGATGCAAAGCAAATTGCTTATGTTCACTTGCACATCAGAGATAAATATGACCAAGGTTTTTTTGCGCAGGTAAATTATTCTTTCCTTAAGCAATATTATAAGGTAATGCTTAATGATCCAAACGAAGTTATAGTTTGTGCAGAAGATGAGAACGGACTGATAGTAGGTTTTAGCAGCGGTTCACTAGATGTAAGTAAGCAGATGAAATCAATGCGTGATAACAAATTTTCATTTCTGTGGCCATTATTTACCTCTGCAATATCAAACCCGAAATTAATTAAGGCAGCAATTGATAGATTCAAATCAACTAAAGGTGAATCAAATAATCATTATGTCTCTTCTAAAGGTGCCCGAGGTGAATATTGGGGATGGTTGCCAAATAGAAAAGATCCTGAAGCCGCAATTTCTATGAATGACATGTTCATGTCGATTATGAAAACATTGGGAGTGAAAGATTTATTTATTGAAGTAGATACAATTAATAAGCAGATCTTTAAATTTCATAAGATTAATGGAGCTAAGGTTGTTTCTACATTTACACTCCCTGACGGCAGAGAAAGAACAGAGATGGTATATGATTTAACAAAGATAAAATTCAGATTTATATAATAAAATTACGATTAACATTTAAAAATTGCATCAATGAAAGATTTTATTGTGAATTTTGCAGATCAGTTTGACGATCTTGATGCTTCAACAATTAGTGCTGAAACAAACTTCCGAGAATTAGACGGATGGTCATCCATGGTTGCTCTTAGCGTGATGGCAATGGTGGATGATGAGTATGAGGTACAGCTTAGGGCTGACGAAATGCGCAAGACCAACACTATCCAGGAACTCTTTGAACTAATATCTTCAAAGAAGTGAACTGTATGTATAATCCTTTTTCACTTGAGGGTAAAACTATTTTGGTGACAGGAGCCTCCTCTGGTATAGGAAAAGCTACAGCCATTGAGTGTTCTAAGATGGGTGCCAAGGTTGTATTGACTGGTCGTAATGAGACCAAATTACAGCAGACCTATGATTTATTGATGGGAAATGGTCATTTAATGATTGTGGCTGATTTATCATGTGATGTTGATATTTCAACAATTGTTGAGAAATGCCCATCAATTGATGGACTTGTCAATAATGCGGGACTTTCCATCATACTACCGACTCATTTTATCACTCGTGATAAAATGGAGCAGGTAATGTCTGTCAATACTTTGGCACCAATTCTTTTGATGCAGCAATTATTGAAAAAGAAAAAACTAGGAAAGAATGGATCTGTTGTATTTACTTCGTCTATTTCTGGACCTGTTATTGCAGGAGTTGGCAACGTTATGTATTCTACATCTAAGGCTGCCGTGTGTGGTTTTGTTAAGAATGCTGCATTGGATCTTGCAAGTAAAAATATTAGAGTAAATGCGGTATGTCCAGGTATAATAAATACACATATTTGGGATGCAGGAACTATTTCAGAGGAGCAACTTTCTGAAGAAATGAAGAAATACCCTTTAAAGCGATTTGGCAAACCAGAAGAGGTAGCACATGCCATTATCTATTTTCTAAGTGACGCTTCTTCGTTCACTACAGGCACAAATCTTGTGATAGATGGTGGTTTTACCCTTCAATAATCATGAATAATTATGAAAGTAATTCTTAACAATGTTCAGGTTAAGGCCGTGGCTTCATGGTTGCCAAAGAATATTCTAGAAATGGTTTCTCTTGGTGCAGAGTATGGTGATACGGAGGTAGCCAACATAATGAAGGCAACAGGTGTAGAACGTGCTCGCATTGCTGACAAAGACATGTGTTCTTCTGACATGTGCCAGAAGGCAGCTGAAGCGTTAATGGAAAAGGATGGAATCAATAAGGATGAGATTGACGGACTTGTGTTCGTTAGCCAGACGTGTGATTGGATTCTGCCTTCAACGTCTATTGCACTTCAAGACCGTTTAGGTTTGTCAAAGGACACTGTTTGTATTGACATTCATTATGGTTGCTCTGGCTTTATTTATGGTTTATTTCAGGCTGCTTCTTGGATAACTATCGGTGCTTGCAAGAATGTACTCGTATTGGCTGGTGATACGACATCACGCATGATGAATCCTAATGATAAATCACTTCGTATGGTGTTCGGTGATTGCGGTACCGCGAGCCTTGTAACTGTAGGAAATACTTCTATGGGCTTCCATATTCAAAGTGATGGAAGTGGAGCTGATCGTTTGATAGTTCCTGCTGGAGGTTTCCGTTTGCCAGTTTCTGAGGAAACAAGCGTTCTAAAGTGGGATGAGGACAAGAATGGCCGTACTATGAATGACCTTTTCATGGATGGTATGGCCATTTTTAATTTTGCAATAACCGAGGTACATAAAAATGTGAACTCACTAATTGAGTACATGGATTGGGCAAAGGAAGATGTAGGATTCTATGCCCTTCATCAGGCAAATGAATTTATGGTAAACTATGTTCGTAAAAAACTAAAAGTTGCTGTTGAAGTGGCCCCTGCCAACTGCAAGGACTATGGCAATACTGGACCTGCTACCATACCATTTCTGCTGAGTGATGTTTGCAGTCAGAAACAATATGACCTCAAGAAGACCATTATGTGTGGTTTTGGTGTGGGGCTGTCTTGGGGTAGTGTCGCTGCTGACCTTTCTGAAACAAAATTCTATGAACCAATTAATAAATAAAACATTATGCAGACTAAAGTATTAGAAGTTATTAATGATATTCGTGCTTCTAAGAATATGGAAGCTGTTGTAACCCTCAACGAGGGTGATAAGCTCCGTGACGATCTAGGCCTTACTTCATTCGATCTTGCAGAACTTACCGTTCGCATCGAGGATGAGTTCGATATTGACATCTTCGAGGATGGTCTCGTTAATACTGTTGGTGAGATTTATGCAAAACTTAGCTAAATGCAATGGCAGTATTTCTTGTAGATAACGATAAGACTTATACATACGAGGACTTGTTCTGCTCGCTTAATCATGCGATAGAATATTGTCCTTTGCTCAAGACTAGGGATGTATACGTCTATTTCGTTAACCTAATCCGTGCTCTGACTGCAAATAGACCTCTGGTTCTATTGGATTCGGACTTGAATCCTTCGGAGATTGATGGTGTGGACGAGAATGAGGTGAACCAGACAAAAGTTATCGAGCAGAAATCATTTGCTTCGATGGACGATGTGGTGGCTTCGCTTCAGCAGTCTTCATCAGAGATCACCATCTTCACCTCAGGAACTACTGGTCAGCCTAAGAAGGTGGTGCATACCGTTGACACCTTGACTCGTAGCGTTCGTCTTGGCGATAAGTACAAGGGCCAGGTGTGGGCGTATGCCTACAACCCTACTCACATGGCAGGTCTACAGGTGTTCTTTCAAGCATTCGAGAACCAGAATACCCTCATCAACGTGTTCAACAAGCAGAGGGCTGATGTTTACGAGCTGATTGGCAAGTATCAGATTACTCATGTGTCAGCTACTCCTACATTCTATCGTTTGCTCCTCCCTTTCGAGCATGCATACGAGAGCGTGATTCGTGTCACTTTGGGTGGCGAGAAGTCTGAGCAGCATCTGTATGACTCCATTATGAAGATCTTCCCAACGGCAAAGATTAATAACGTGTATGCCTCAACCGAGGCAGGATCGTTGTTCGCAGCCAAGGGCGATTGCTTCCAGATACCAGAGAAGATTCGCGATAAGTTTACAGTTGTTGATGACGAGCTGCTTATCCATAAGTCACTTCTTGGACGTTCCGACAGTTTTAAGTTCGAGGGTAATTACTATCACTCTGGTGATCTCATCGAGTGGGTAGACAAGGAGCAAGGACTGTTCCGCTTCAAGAGTCGCAAGAACGAGCTCATCAATGTGGGAGGCTACAAGGTCAATCCAGGAGAAGTGGAGAATGTCCTTCGAGCAATCGATGGCGTGAAGCAAGTGCTTGTCTATGGTAGGGCAAATTCAGTCCTCGGTAGCGTGCTTTGTGCTGACATCCAATTGGAAGATAGTTCTGAACTCACCAATGTTGATATTAAGAAGGCGCTTACCTCACAGCTGCAGGATTTCAAGATTCCACGCAGAATTAAGTTTGTAGAACAATTCGAATTAACAAGAACCGGTAAACTCAAACGATCATGAGTAAAAATATTATTGTTACAGGTTGCTCTCGTGGCGTAGGTCTCGAAATTTGTCGTGTCCTACTCGAACAAGGCAACAACGTATATGGTATTGCTCGTAGCTATACCGATGAATTCAAGGCTCTGGAAGCAGAGTGCCCTGATCACGTCTTCTTCAAGAGTGTTGACCTTGCTGATTGTGAAAACGTACGCCATAATGTCTTCAAAGACTTTTGTAGCAACAAGGTACAGATTGACGGTTATGTAAATAATGCAGCTGTTGCATACGATGACATTGTGACCAACCTCAATTTGGAGCGACTTCAGGCTATGTACAACGTGAATGTCTTCACTCCAATGATGATGACCAAGAATGTTATTCGCAACATGATTCTTCACAAGGTGAAGGGATCTATTGTACATATCTCTTCTATCTCTGTTCACACAGGCTACAAGGGATTGGCAATGTATGCCTCTTCTAAGGGTGCACTCGAAGCATTCTCAAAGGATACTGCTCGCGAGTGGGGATCCCTCGGCATCCGCTCAAATGTCGTAGTTCCTGGCTTCATGGCAACCGCTATGAGCTCTACTCTTACAGAGGAACAAAGAGGCAAGATTTATGCCCGTACGTCACTCAAGGCAGCTACTAGTATCCGTTCAGTTGCAGAAACTGTTGCTTTCCTTGTAAGCGAGAAGGCAGAGAGTATCACTGGTCAGAATATTCACGTTGATAACGGTACGATATAAGTGATACAAGTTGACAAAATAGTCAATAGTGTATTCAACTCCAATACTTACATTCATTGAGTACATTCATAGTTAGGAGTAAGTGGACGCTTGATAATGAAGCTATAGTCACAATGACAGGTTCTCTTCCAACTGTTGTATATTAGAACTGGATAGCGTTTACTTTGTACAATGATGACCTTAATATTAACCGAAAAGCATCTCTTTTTTTTGAATAATCAAACGTATATATGAAACGGCTATTTGATGTTTTTGCCAGTGGCTGCGGTTTACTGGTATTAAGTCCCATATTCCTCATTATGGCAATCTGGATTAAGTTGGATTC
Source organism: Parabacteroides sp. merdae-related_45_40 (assembly GCF_001915675.1). Lineage (NCBI taxonomy): Bacteria > Pseudomonadati > Bacteroidota > Bacteroidia > Bacteroidales > Tannerellaceae > Parabacteroides > Parabacteroides sp. merdae-related_45_40. The sequence continues at coordinate 20,116 of NZ_MNQY01000114.1, forward strand.
CGAGGGATCTGTGTTCTATCGTCAGGTTCGTGTAGGACGAAATAATAATGATTTCCGTATTTTTAAGTTTCGTTCGATGCGTGTAGGTTCAGATAAGGGCTCTTTGGTAACTATTGGAGGTCGAGACCCTCGAATTACTCGTTCTGGATATTTTATACGAAAATATAAGTTGGACGAGTTCCCTCAATTGATTAATGTGTTTCTTGGTGAGATGAGTCTTGTCGGTCCTCGTCCAGAGGTTCGTCACTATGTAAACTACTGGACAGAGGAACAGATGCATGTTTTGGATGTTCGTCCTGGTATCACCGACCCTGCCTCAATTAAATTCCGCAATGAGAATGAGTTGATGGAAAAAGCAAAAGATCCTGAGGACTATTATATCAACGTGATTATGCAGGAGAAGATAAAGCTGTATTTGGAATATGTGCAGAATGCGTCATTCTGGTATGATATCAAACTTATTTTCCAAACATTTAAAGAGATTATTACTGAGAGATAAATACGAGATTAATTTTTAAAAACAAGTATAATGAGTACTGATTTGAAAAGAAGGAAAATTCCCTTTTCACCCCCAGATATGACGGAGGCTGAAGCCCACGAGGTTCGTGACGTAATCCTTAGTGGTTGGATAACTACTGGCCCTCGTACAAAGAAGTTGGAGAAGATAATTTCGGAATATGTTCATACGGAGAAAACTGTATGTTTGAACTCGGCTACGGCTGCCATGGAGATGGTGCTCCATGTGATGGGCGTTGGTCCTGGTGACGAGGTGATTATGCCTGCATATACCTATACAGCATCTGCTTCGGTGGTTGATCATGTGGGTGCTACCATAAAGATGGTGGATATCCGTCCGGCGGCTTATGCAGAGAATGATGGTAACGATCATCAGGATTTTGAGATGGACTACGAGAAGCTGGCTGCAGCAATCACTGAGCGTACGAAGGTAATTGTACCTGTTGACTTGGCTGGTATATGCGCTAATGTAGAGAAGATTTTTGAAGTGGTGAACCGCCTAGAGATCAAGGCGCTCTATCGTCCTGCTAATGACATTCAGGCTAAGATGGGACGTATCGTGGTTTCTAACGACTGTGCCCACTCATTTGGTGCCTCTCGCCATGGTAAGATGGCTGGTGAGATTGCGGACTTCTCTTCATTCTCTTTCCATGCTGTTAAGAACTTCACTACTGCAGAGGGTGGCGCAATGACATGGAACCTGCCTTTCGGAAACGAGAAGGTGGAACGCCAGCAAGTGTATTGCGGAAGTCCTGTACCTTTCATAGAGGGTGAGACTTGGAATGAATTCATCTATCGTCTATCACAGCTCTTCTCGCTCCATGGTCAGAATAAGGATGCGTTGGCTAAGACAAAGTTGGGTGCCTGGGAGTATGATATCATTGGCCCTTGGTACAAGTGCAACATGACTGACATTATGGCTGCTCTGGGGCTTATCCAGTTCGAGCGTTATCCTGAGATGTTGGCTAAGCGTAAGAAGTACATTGAGCGTTATGACGAAGCTCTGGCTCCATATGGCATTGTAGGCTTGAAGCATTATGGTGCAGATTGGGCTGGTAGTGGTCATCTTTACATCACTCGTCTTCCTGGTAAAACACGTGAGCAATGCAACAGCATCATTGAGCAGATGGCAGAGCGTGGTATCGCAACCAACGTACACTATAAGCCACTCCCGATGATGACCGCATATAAAGCAAAGGGCCTTGATATCAAGGATTATCCTAATGCATACAAATTCTTTGAGAACGAGATTACACTTCCTCTGAACACAAAGATGACTGAGGAAGACGTTGAGTACATTATCGAGAACCTTCTATGTTGCCTTCCTAAATAATTGAAACAGTTTAACGTAGATTTAATTATGTAAGCAGTCAAAAATGGCTATTAATTGAAAGATATATCTTCGCTGCGAACAAAATTTATAGAATTGGGAATAAGATGATTACGACCAGTGGTGATGGTGCGTTGATTTGTCCGGATGAGGAGGCTAAGCGGGAGATCATGTTCTACGCTACGCAGGCTCGGGAGGCTTATCCGTATTACCAGCATGAGCGGATCGGGTATAATTACCGGATGTCGAATATTTGTGCGGGTATCGGGCGTGGTCAGATGACGGTGGCTGATGCTCATGTAGCTCATCATAAGCATACGTGTGATTTATACCGGGAACTGTTGAAGGATGTGAGAGGGATCACCTTGCATGAGAATCCTTCCGGTCGTTTTGATAGTAACTATTGGTTGAATACGATTGTCTTGGATCCTTTATTGAGGGTGAAAGGGCAGGAGAATGCTTATCAAGCAACGGTACAAGGTGCTGTTGGTGGTGCGGGCGGTGTGACTCATGCGGCGGTTAACGCACATACGGATTGCGAGCCGAATGCCAATGTCGAGGCGATGCGTGTGGGACTTGACGCGATGGGTATAGAATCCCGTCCTTTGTGGAAACCGATGCATAAGCAACCTGTTTATAAGGATTGCCCGGCTTATGTGAATGGGGTGAGCGAATCTTTGTTTAAGGTTGGGTTGTGCCTGCCTTCCGGCCCGTATGTGACGGATCGGGATATTGAGTATATCGTTGGAGGTATAAGGGGCTTGATTGAGCGTTGATTTTAACAGCTTTCATGAGCTAAATTCGTTTCAATGCGTAGGCCTAAGTAAAGGCTAATCATAAAGATTTTATTTTTGTTACGAGGAGGGTGTGTCATTTTGATGCACCTTTTTTTGTGTTCTTTAGCTGAACTTTTCCTTCGCCCCAAAGTCTTACTCTATTCGAGAGCGGAGTTTATGACCATGTGTGAGAGAGCTAGGATCGTGTTCCTACGCATTGGGTATTGGGAAAATATTGCAAATCGGCTCAAATATTGCGGTAAAGATACGACTATCGGCTCAATTTGAGCCGATAGTTGAAGGAAAATTAGTACTTTTGAGCCGATTTAGTGAAAGGAATGTTATGACTATCGAAACAGAAATCCTACAGGTATTGCACTATCATCCGCTATCAAATAGAGGAGCGATAGCTTCCATGCTGGTAAATGCACCAAGCGACAGCACCATGAAAAGACTCTTGGCTGATGCTGTCAGCAAAGGTCTTATAGAAGTGTATGGAAAAGGACCTGCTACCAAATACTCGCTTACTCCACAAGCTCAGGTAACGATGCCTTTGGATATTGATACCTATTTCAAGAATGAAATGGATGATCGTACTGTGCAGGAAAATTTCAATTTCGAACTCATAAAACAGATTCTGCCAAAGGTTTCACTTTTCACAGAAGAGGAATGTAAACGTTTGGATAAAGCTCAGTCCACTTTCAGAACCCACCTTGAAGAACTTTCTGAAACAGATTACAAAAAGGAGATGGAAAGACTGGGAGTTGACCTGTCGTGGAAATCTTCACAAATCGAGGGCAATACTTATTCCCTGCTAGAAACGGAGCGCCTGCTGAAAGAAAGACAGGAAGCTACTGGTAAGACAAGGGAAGAAGCTATCATGCTGCTCAATCACAAAGATGCGCTTGATTTTGTTCTCAATGTGCCCGACTATCTTAAGGAAATATCCGTCCACCGCATAGAGGACATCCATTCTTTACTGACCAAGGACTTAGGTGTGGAAAGAAACATACGATGCCGACGTGTGGGTATCACAGGTACGAACTATCGTCCCCTTGATAACGAGTTCCAGATTCGTGAGGCATTGGAAGATTCCTGTAAACTTATCAATGGCAAAGACAATATCTTTGAGAAGTCATTACTTGCACTGGTTCTCCTTTCTTATATTCAGGCATTTTCGGATGGAAACAAACGTACTGCCCGTATCACAAGCAATGCCATACTGATAGCCAATGGCTATTGCCCAATCTCATTCAGAACGGTTGATTCCATAGACTACAAAAAAGCCATGCTGATATTCTATGAACAGAATAACATTGCCGCTTTCAAGAAGATATTCATAGAACAATTTGAATTTGCTGTCAAAACTTATTTTTGATTTCTTTTGTGAAAACTAACGGACTATTGTATTTACGAAACAACTTCTACTACTGAACAATTATAATTATGCCCCCGTCTTTCTTTCCCTTAGGGTGGATGAGAGAGACGGGGGCTTTTTTATGCTTCTAAACATGGAATGATAATTGGTTGGGATTTGGATAATCGCTAACTTGTCGGCGCTGAATCCGTGAAATTCCTTGCAGATTGTAAGCACCTACTAAATCATTCACGTTATGGAAATACATCTTGATAACTATTTGCCGGAATATCCTTCCTTCGTTTCCGGTATTCGCCGTGCTCCCGATCGCGGCTATTCGCTTACGCCCGCTCAAACAGAAACGGCATTGATGAACGCGCTTCGTTACATCCCTGTTGAATTACATGAGAAGCTAGCTCCTGAGTTCATGGAGGAATTATTGACCCGGGGACGGATCTATGGTTATCGCTACCGTCCGCAGGGAGACCTGAAAGCGAAGCCTATCTCTGAATATAAAGGTAAATGTATCGAGGGAAAGGCCTTTCAAGTAATGATCGATAATAACCTCTGCTTTGATATCGCTTTGTACCCTTACGAGTTGGTTACGTATGGCGAGACTGGGCAGGTCTGCCAGAATTGGATGCAATATCGTTTGATTAAGAAGTATTTGGAGGAGCTGACCGAGGAGCAGACCTTGGTGATTGAATCTGGGCATCCTCTGGGATTGTTTCATTCTAAGCCGGATGCCCCACGGGTGATTATCACGAACTCCATGATGGTGGGAATGTTCGATAACCAAAAGGATTGGCATATCGCCGCCCAGATGGGAGTCGCTAATTATGGACAGATGACGGCCGGAGGTTGGATGTATATCGGCCCGCAAGGTATCGTACACGGTACGTTTAATACATTGTTGAATGCTGGACGTAAGAAATTAGGGATTCCACAAGATAAGGATTTGCGAGGCTATCTGTTTGTATCTTCCGGTTTAGGAGGAATGAGTGGCGCTCAACCTAAAGCCGCCGTGATTGCCGGTGCTGCCAGTATAATCGCCGAGGTAGACGCTTCCCGTATCGAGACACGCCGATGCCAAGGATGGGTCCAGTATGTGACGGATGATATGGGGAAAGCTTTCTCCTTAGCCGACGAGGCGATTCGTAAGAAAGAACCGATCTCTATCGCTTTTCATGGCAATATCGTGGATTTATTGGAATATGCCGATAAACAGGGGCTTTCCATCGACCTTTTGAGTGATCAGACCTCGTGTCATGCGGTCTATGAAGGTGGTTATTGCCCGGTAGGCGTGACGTTTGAGGAACGTACGGAATTATTGGCTCATCACCGGGAAGACTTTTGTGCTTTGGTCGATAAAACGTTGAAGCGACATTTCGAGGTGATCAAGCGTCTGGTTGCCCGGGGTACCTATTTCTTTGACTATGGGAACTCCTTCATGAAAGCGATCTATGATGCCGGTATACATGAGATTTCCCGTAACGGTGTGGACGAGAAAGATGGTTTTATATGGCCTTCTTATGTGGAAGATATCATGGGGCCGGAATTATTTGATTATGGGTATGGCCCTTTCCGCTGGGTATGTTTAAGCGGTAAGCCGGAAGATTTGATTCGCACGGATCATGCGGCTATGGCGTGTATCGATCCGACTCGAAGAGGGCAGGATATGGATAATTATAATTGGATACGTGACGCGGAGAAGAACCGTTTGGTGGTGGGTACGCAAGCCCGGATCTTATATCAAGACGCTGAGGGGCGCTTGAAGATCGCCCTTGAGTTTAACCGAATGGTACGTGATGGGGAGGTAGGCCCGATTATGTTGGGACGAGACCATCATGACGTGAGCGGTACGGATTCTCCATTCCGTGAGACCTCTAATATACGGGACGGAAGCAATGTGATGGCTGATATGGCGGTGCAGTGCTTCGCTGGAAATGCCGCCCGGGGTATGAGCTTGGTCGCTCTTCATAATGGTGGAGGAGTTGGTATCGGTAAGGCGATAAACGGAGGTTTCGGTATGGTTCTCGATGGTAGTGAGCGGGTGGACGAGATACTTCGCTCTGCTATGATATGGGACGTGATGGGGGGTGTCGCTCGTCGCTCATGGGCCCGTAACCCGAATGCGATGCGTACGAGCGCTACTTTCAATGAGAACCGTGGCGAACAGTATCATATTACCCTTCCGTATATCCCGGAGAGGGCGTTTATTCATGAAATCGTACAAACATCATTAAATAAAAAGGTATGAGTACTTGGAATAAGATTATGGAATGTGTCCCTAACTTCAGTGAAGGACGGGATCTGGAGAAGATAGATAAGATCGTAGCGCCTTTCCGGGCTAAGACGGGTGTTAAACTGTTGGACTATAGTAATGACGAGGATCATAATCGCTTGGTTGTTACCGTGGTAGGGGAGCCAGTCGCTTTAAAACAAGCCGTATTGGAGGCCATTGGAGTTGCCGTTGAGTTGATCGATTTAAACAAGCATAGCGGTCAACATCCTCGAATGGGGGCCGTAGATGTTGTTCCTTTTATACCGATTCGCGGATGTACGATGGAAGAGGCGATCGCCTTGTCTAAGGAAGTAGGGGAGGAAGTGGGCGCTCATTATGCCGTGCCGGTCTTCTTATATGAGAAATCGGCTTCCGTCCCTTACCGGGAGAATCTGGCTGCGATCCGTAAAGGAGAGTTTGAAGGGATGGCAGAGAAAATCCATCAACCGGAGTGGAAACCTGATTTTGGTCCGGCCGAAAGACATCCGACAGCCGGTACGGTCGCCATAGGAGCCCGCATGCCTTTGGTCGCCTATAATGTGAACTTAGGAACGAATCAATTGCAGATCGCTACGGATATAGCGAAGAAAATCCGTTTCATCGGCGGAGGTTTACGCTATTGTAAAGCGATGGGGGTTGAGTTGAAGGAACGTGGTATCGTACAGGTCTCTATTAATATGACCGATTATACCCGTACGGCCTTGTACCGGGCCTTCGAGTTAGTTCGTATCGAAGCTCGCAGATATGGTGTTCCGGTGGTGGGGAGCGAGATTATCGGCTTGGTTCCTATGGAGGCGTTGATCGATACGGCCTCTTACTATTTGGGATTAGAGGACTTCTCTATGAATCAAGTATTGGAAGCCCGTATTATGGAATAGCGTATGGAGAATAGCAAGATATTAATCAGGAATGCTGCCCAGATCGTCACTTGTCATGGGGATAAGGCACGACGGGGAGCGGAGATGTCTGATTTAGGCGTTATCGAGGATGGAGCCGTAGCGATGTCTGATGGGGTTATTACGCATGTAGGACCTACGGAGGAGGTACTTCGAAACATCCATGCGGAGGATTATTTGGAGATTCGGGCGGAGAACCAAGCGGTGTTACCCGGATTTGTAGATAGCCATACGCATTTTATCTTTGGCGGTTACCGGGAGGAGGAGTTCTCTTGGCGATTGCGGGGAGATAGTTATATGTCGATCATGGAGCGTGGTGGAGGTATCGTGAATACGATGAAAGCTACCCGTGAAAGTGATTTCGATACACTATGGGACAGAGGGGAAGAACGTTTGGATGAGTTATTCTCCATGGGTGTTACCACGGTGGAGGGGAAAAGTGGTTATGGTTTGGATTTGCAAACAGAATTAGTTCAGCTTCGTGTCATGTCGGACCTGAATGAGTCTCATCCGATGGATGTCGTATCGACCTTTTTGGGAGCTCATGCTGTTCCTCCTGAATTTGCCGGTCGTACGGACGATTATGTGGATTATATGATCGAGGAAGTTCTTCCTGCCATACGAGCCGAACATACGGTTACGTTTTGTGATGTGTTTTGTGAGAAAGGCGTTTTCTCGTTAGAACAGAGTGAGCGCTTGCTTCGTGCCGCCCGTCATCATCGTTTTAAATTGAAGATGCATGCGGATGAGATCGTTCCTTTCGGAGGGGCGGAACTGGCGGCCTCCTTGAAGTGTGTAAGTGCTGATCATTTATTACATATATCGGATACAGGCATCAAACGTCTGGCAAGAGCGGGTGTCGTAGCTACCTTACTTCCGCTGACTGCCTTTTCCTTGAATGAGCCGTATGCGCCTGCCCGGAAAATGATAGATGCCGGTTGCGCGGTGGCTTTAGCTTCCGATCTAAATCCGGGAAGTTGTTTCTCCGCCTCGATCCCGATGATGATAGCCTTGGCCTGTATCTATATGAAGATGACCCCTGAAGAAGCGGTAACGGCATTGACCATTAATGGAGCCGCAGCTGTGGGACGTGCCTCCGAGATTGGAAGTATCAGCGTGGGAAAACGTGCGGACGTGATCTTGCTGAAATACCCGTCTTATAAGTTCCTACCTTATCATGTGGGAATGAATCTCGTGGATACCGTAATTAAGGATGGGGAACTTTATATGATGTAAGATAAGAATTGTTGAATCATTTAAATCAAAATACTATGTTAGCAGACTTGACAATTAAAGATTTTTTGGCGGAAACGGCGGGTAGTGCTCCCGTTCCCGGTGGTGGAAGTATATCTGCCTTGAATGGCGCTATAGCGGCAGCTTTGACAGAGATGGTGGCCCATCTGACTGTTGGCAAAAAGAAATATGCGGAAGTGGAAGGACAAATGAAGACGATCGCTACCGAGGCGGCTTTGATCCGTGAGCGTCTTACTGAATATATCGATAAGGACAGCGAGGCTTATGATCGTGTATTCTCCGCTTTTAAGTTACCGAAAGAAACGCCTGACGAACAGGTGATCCGTACGAATGCGATACAGAGCGCTACTAAAGAGGCGGCTATTGTTCCGATGAGGGTGGCGGAGGAGATCGGTTCCGTAATGGAGACGATTATCTATGTGGCTCACAAAGGTAATCAGAATGCCGTCACGGATGCTTGCGTGGCGATGATGGCTGCCCGTACTTGTGTATTGGGGGCTTTATTGAATGTCCGAATTAACTTAACGTCCATCCAAGACGAGGTGTTCGTCGGAATGATGCGGAAGAAAGCGGATGAACTGGAGGCGAACGCTATCCGTGTAGAGCAAAAGTTATTGGATTGGGTGAAGACTAAATTATAGCATATGAGTAATGTTTATTATGTGGGTTCCGAGCCTCTCTCTTTTGAGGGAATCGAACGGATACTTACTCAAAATATGAAGTTGGAGCTTTCACCCGAGGTGAAGGAGCGCATCCAGCGTTGCCGGGATTACTTGGATCATAAGATCGAGCAGCAAGAGGGGCCTTTGTATGGGATTACTACCGGTTTCGGGTCCTTATGTAATAAGAATATCTCTCCGGACGAATTGAGCACCTTGCAAGAGAACTTGGTGAAAAGTCATGCCTGTAGCGTAGGGGATGAGGTAAGTCCGGTGATCGTCCGTTTGATGATGTTATTGAAGGCGCATGCCCTTTCGTTGGGGCATAGTGGCGTACAGGTGATCACCGTACAACGTATTCTGGACTTTTTCAATAATGACGTGCTTCCGATCGTGTATGATCGTGGCTCTTTAGGCGCTTCCGGTGATTTGGCACCTCTGGCGAATTTGTTCCTGCCTCTGATCGGCGTGGGTGATGTTTATTATAAGGGCCGCAAACGGGAAGCGATCAGCGTATTGGACGAGTTCGCTTGGAAGCCTGTGAAGCTGAAAAGCAAGGAGGGGTTAGCTTTATTGAACGGTACGCAATTTATGAGCGCCAATGGCGTATTCGCCTTGATGCGTGCGTTTAGCCTGTCCAAGAAAGCGGATCTGATCGCCGCTTTATCCTTGGAGGCTTTCGATGGGCGTATCGATCCTTTCATGGATTGTATCCAGCAGATGCGTCCGCATCCCGGACAAATCGAGACCGGGGCCGCTTTTCGACGGCTATTGGAGGGAAGTGAGTTAATCGCCCGGAAAAAGGAACATGTTCAGGACCCGTATTCATTCCGTTGTATCCCTCAAGTGCATGGGGCTACGAAAGACGCTATCAATTATGTGGCGAATGTCCTGCTTACCGAAGTAAATTCCGTGACGGATAACCCGACGATCTTCCCGGAGGAGGATAAGATTATTTCCGGCGGTAATTTCCACGGTCAGCCCTTGGCGATTTCTTATGATTTCTTGGCGATTGCCTTGGCTGAGTTAGGAAATATATCGGAACGTCGTGTCGCTCAATTGATCATGGGTTTGCGGGGATTGCCTGAGTTCTTGGTCGCTAATCCCGGCTTGAACTCCGGTTTCATGATCCCTCAATATGCGGCCGCCAGTATGGTAAGCCAGAATAAGATGTATTGCTATGCGGCGAGCAGCGATTCTATCGTGTCTAGTAATGGACAAGAGGATCATGTGAGTATGGGGGCGAATGCGGCGACGAAATTGTTTAAGATCATGGACAACTTGGATCATATCTTGGCGATCGAGCTGATGAATGCGGCACAAGGAATCGAGTTCCGTCGTCCGGCTAGGACCTCCCCTGTGTTGGAGAAGTTCTTGAAGGATTACCGGAAAGAGGTGCCATTTATCGATGAGGATATTATTATGTACACGGAAATACATCGTACGGTGGCGTTTATTCGTAGGAAAGACTTTGTATATTAATTTTAGGAACACGGAGCACACGGAATACACGGATTTGTTTTGCGATATGTAATATTGATCTGTGCGATGCCGTGTATCCTGTGTGCTCCGTGTTCTTTTTGTATATTCGCCAACTATTACGAATGAAACTAAATGAGCGGATTTAATAATTGAGCCCGAACTGCCACAAAGGGATTACATTCATGTATCCTTGTTCGATATTGTCCTTTACAACGAAGCCGTTCTCTATTCCTTGCAGTTGCTTTTGCTTTTTATTTTTCCCTCCAACTTCGAAAGTATAGTCGGCTATTTGAAAATCCGATATAGGGGAGGTGATGACTTCTTGCTCCACACGTGTTTGATTCAAGAAGAATGTTTCTCTGATGTTCCCGATGTTGGATATTTCCTTCCCCAAATTGTACATAAGAGTAGGATTATCCAGATAAACTTTATCTACTTTGCCTAGCCCTCTGATGCCACCGACTCCATCGCGTAGTTGGGAGATTAATCCGGATTCCTCGAGATAAAGAAAGTAATCGGATAAATTGTTGCGACTCACTCCTAGCATAATCGCTATGCTACTCATATTCGGTTTGAATGGTACGCTTTGGGCAATGATGGTGAGCAATTGCTTTAGTTTTCGTGCTGTTGATATGCTCATTTCTGAATACTGCGGTATATCAACTTCCAACGTCGTGTTTATTACTTGTTGTAAGCGTATATGAAATTGGTCTTCTTTCGAGAACGGATAATACCCTTTCTCTAGATAGGATTGGAAATAGGCATAAGGACGGAATTTCTCGGGGAGTTCTATGCGGTGCTCTACGATATCGGCTAGTGTATGGGTCTGGATCTCTATGTTGTGAAACATATTAAGATATTCGCGAAATGAAAGCCCTTGCATAGAATAGACGATAGCCCGTCGGCTCAGGTCTGCCGATCCCTTGTTGATATCAAGGATGGAGGAACCTGTGAAGAATATCTTTAGATCCGCGTGATAGTCATACATCAGTTTTAGCTCGCGGGCCCAGTCCTTGTATTTATGGATTTCGTCTATAAGAAGATGGGTCCCTCCTCGCTTGACGAAGTCATCAGCTAAATCCACTAAGTGGTGGCTGGAAAAGTACAAATCATCAGCGTTGACGAACAAGGTCGTATTTCTGTTCAGTTTTTCTTTGGCATATTGCAACATCAAAGTAGTTTTCCCAACGCCACGCGGACCTACTAAGCCCAATAGCCGGTTGTTCCAATTAATGCGGTCGAACATATATCGATGGAATGAGGTAGGTGTAGTACGTAACATCGCATCGAAACTTGTTTGTAACTTATCCATATATTATAATGTTTTCGCAAATATACTAATTTGCACTGTGAATAGTGCATTTTTCGTAAAGAATTGCACTACTTGCGGTGCAATTTATGTTATCTTTTCTTGATTCTTGGTTGCGATCACCCGTTCTGTCGGGTGAAGAGCGAGAGCCGGAGCTATATAGCCGTGGATACGATGTATGACTATTCCTTTTTTTGTATATTCGCCAACTATTACGAATGAAACAGTTATTTATATGGAACAAAAGCAAATCTCTACCGTGAAAACTCATGTCGTATGGTTGGACGTTGTTCGCCTGATCGCGATGTTTACTGTTGTTTGCTGTCATTGTACAGACCCGTTTAATTTCTATCCCGGAGATTCTCCGATTATTGGGAATATTAAGTTTTGGGGAGCTGCCTATGGGGCTTTTCTTCGTCCTTGTGTACCTCTGTTCGTTATGATTACGGGAGCCTTGTTGCTACCGGTCCGGGAAGAGACTTCTATTTTCTATAAGAAAAGGATATTGCGTGTATTCTGGCCTTTCTTGATTTGGTCTGTTATTTATAATTTATTTCCTTGGTTTACGGGGCTGCTTGGTTTGAGGCCGGAACTTATTCTTGATTTTTTCCCTTATTCGGGAGAAGAGGTGACTCGTCAATCGTTGAGTGTGTCTTTAGGCTATATCGCCCAGATACCGTTCAATTTCTCATTGTTGGATGTACATATGTGGTATATCTATTTACTGATAGGTTTATATCTTTATTTGCCGATCTTCTCCGCTTGGGTCGAGAAAGTTTCGGATAAGGCGAAATTATGGTTTCTGGCAGGTTGGGGAGCGACTTTGTTTATTCCTTATTATCGGGAATTCGTATCTCCTTACATTTGGGGTGGATGCTCATGGAATGAATTCAGTATGCTTTATTATTTCGCCGGGTTTAACGGTTACTTGCTATTGGGGCATTATCTGAGGAATCATGATTGGTCGTTAGGAAAGATCGTTGGGATAGGCATTCCTATGTTTGTCGTAGGCTATGCCATTACTTTCTTCGGTTTCCGCTATACGACCGCTTTGCCTGCTTACACGGAGGAACAGTTAGAGTTATTCTTTTATTATTGTTCTCCCAATGTGGTGATGATGACGATTCCTATCTTCTTACTGGCGAAGAAGGTAAATGTTAAGTCGGATACGATTAAGCGAATGTTGGCGAACTTAACCATATGCGGTTTCGGTATCTATATGGTACATTATTTCTTTACGGGACCCAGTGTGCTGTTGGCGAGAGCCTTGAATATCCCATTGGGTTTACAGATTCCTGCCGCTTCTGTGGTAGCATTCGCTGTATCTTGGTTGATCGTATTGGGTATCAGGAAGATTTGCGGTAAGAAAGCCAAGTATATTGTGGGCTGAATTTATACGTACGTTCGCATAGGCTGATACGTATATAGGCGTAGGCCCATGCGAGCGTACGTGTAGGACGATACGTATATACGTGCGAGACCACACGTATATACGTATAAATCATCTTTATTTCTTGGTTACAATCACTCGCTCTGTCGGAGCCAGATGCTCGTTGCGATAGTCTATTTGCTTGACTACATTCTCGGCCAATTCTTGGAATGCCTTTCCTGTGATCGAGTCCGGGTTCAACGCTACCGGCTTACCTTGATCTCCTCCTTCGCAGATACTTTGTACGATAGGAATCTGTCCCAGTAACGGCACGTTCAGTTCCTCAGCTAGGCGTTTACAACCTTCCTTTCCGAATATATAATATTTGTTTTCCGGTAATTCCGCAGGGGTAAACCAAGCCATATTCTCGATCAATCCTAAAACAGGGACATTAACCTTATCTCCAGTGAACATGCTGATACCCTTACGAGCGTCCGCTAAAGCAACCTCTTGCGGCGTACTTACCACCACGGCTCCGGTTATCGCTAGTGTTTGTACCATTGTCAAATGGATATCACTCGTTCCGGGAGGTAAATCGATTAAGAAATAATCAAGCTCACCCCAGTTGGCGTCGCCGATCAATTGCTTCAATGCGTTGCTAGCCATTGCTCCACGCCATAGGACTGCGTCGTTTTTATTAACGAAAAAGCCGATGGATAACATCTTGACACCATAATTTTCGGCCGGCTTGATCAGTTCCCTGCCCTCTACCTCTTCCATATAAGGGCGAGCCTCTTCTAGGTTGAACATCTTGGGTTGGGACGGCCCGAATATATCGGCATCCAGCAATCCTACCTTATATCCTTGTAAAGCCAATGCGACAGCTAGATTAGCGGCAACGGTACTTTTACCAACTCCTCCTTTACCGGAAGATACAGCGATAATATTTTTTACTTGCGGTAATAATTTATCCGGTTCCGGGCGAGCTAACTGACGGGCTTTTACCGTGATGTTTCCCTTGATATTCACCTCCGGGCTTACATAGGTTAAGATAGCTGTCTCCGCGGCTTTTACTACGGAGCGGATAAACGGATCATTTGGCTTCTCGAATAATAACGAGAAGGTGACATTCATACCATCGATACGAATGTTGTCTTCTACGAGGCCCATGGAAACGATGTCCTTTCCGGTACCCGGGTAACGAACGTTCTTCAACGCCTCAATAATCAGATTCGGATAGATTGTCATATCTGTTGATTTTTTTAAGTCATTCTTTTATTTACCAGAAGCTAAAGCGCTTCGTTTACTGCGATTAAAGCTACGATAAGGATCTAACTCTATTTCTACGTCAGGTTCCACCAATCGTTCCCTTTCTTCACAAACAAACTTGATGTATTTGATGTTTAATCCACGATCCAGCCATTGTTGCTCGTAATAGGTCTTGATGGATAAGATCTCATCCGCCAGATTGGAATGATATAGGTCGTCTGTACTGAACAAGACGGGATAATGGTTCGCTTTTACCATCTCGCACGTATAGGTATACATAAAGTTACTATCCGTTTTTAAATGGATAATACCATCTCCGGAAAGGATTTCCCGATACATTTTCATGAAACGGGTTCCGGTCAGACGCTTATTGACCTTTTTCATTTGAGGGTCAGGAAATGTGATCCAGATCTCGGCTACTTCGCCCGGAGCGAAGAAATAGGAAATCAATTCGATACTGGTACGTAGGAAAGCCACGTTATTCATCCCGGCTTCCAACGATTCTTTCGCTCCGGTCCACATACGTGCTCCCTTGATATCGACACCAATAAAATTCTTATTTGGGAAAAGCTTTCCCAAACCTACGGTATATTCCCCTTTTCCGCATCCCAATTCCAAGACAATAGGGTGATCGTTCTTGAAAAAACGTTCATGCCACTGTCCTTTCATATCAAACCCTTTTTCTTGTAGGGCGGCGAAAGGGTATTGGAATACGTGCGGATAGCCCGCCATATCGTCAAACTTAGCTAATTTATTCTTTCCCATGTCGCGAAGATAATACTTAAAAAAATGCTTTTTACGTTTTTTCTACTGTTTTAGATAGGGGTTTTTATACGTTGGCGAGTCTTTTGAACATATAGGCTGTCAGAAGTTTTATTTGAAAGTGGAGTTGTAACGAATAAAAAAGGATATGTTGAGAGTATTTTTTAGACGCCCGATATTTAAGAATCCGAGGTTTGTCGGATTTGTTTGGTTTGCGACGGCCCTTGTCGCTTGCTTATTGAAATTACCTGTGGGAAGGACTTATAATAACTTTATGATTTATAGGGCTTCCTTTTTCCATGCGTTAGAGTTGAAAGACCTTTATATATATTATCCGAATGAATACCACGACCGGTTTTTATACGGGATCCCTTTTACGGCTATAATAGCGCCTTTCTCCCTCTTCTCTCCTTATATCGGGATGTTGCTATGGTGTCTCGCGAATAGCTTGCTGCTTTATATGGCTATCCGTAAACTCGGATTGGCGGATTGGAAACAGGCGTTTGTCATTTGGGTATGCTTGAATGAGTTATTTACGTGTGTTCTTATGCAGCAATTTAACATAGCCATAGCCGGCATGATTTTATTCTCGTTTATTTTTATTGAGCGGAAACAGGAGTTTTGGGCGGCGCTAATGATTGTCTTGGGTACGATGACTAAGATTTATGGCATTGTCGGTCTTGCTTTCCTGCTATTCTCAAAACGCCGGATCGCCTTTTTGAAAGGACTTATTTTCTGGGGCATAGTCTTGTATGTTCTTCCGATGTTATATACGTCTCCTCAATATGTGGCAAGTCAATACGTGAAATGGTATGAGGTACTTCTCGATAAGAATGTAGAGAATTTATTTACTCCTTATACAAATATCTCTTTGTTGGGGATGGTTCGTAAGATTTCGGGAGTCAATACGTATAGTGATCTCTGGTTGGTTATCCCCGGGCTACTTTTATTTATTGCTCCTTATTTTAGGATAAATCAATATGATAACCGGCGGTTCCGCATGCATTTTCTTTGCTCTACTCTTTTGTTCATAGTTCTTTTTAGCTCCGGAACAGAGAATAGCGGATATTTGGGAGCCATGATAGCCGTCTGCCTTTGGTATATAGGTACGCCTACCCGTAAGACGACTCCTGGCTTGAATACGGTACTATTCGTTTTCTGTTTTATTCTTACATCCCTTTCTCCAACAGATATATTTCCCTGTTATATCCGGAAAACGTATGTTATTCCTTATGCGTTGAAAGCACTACCTTGTGTGTTGATCTGGTTTAAGATCGTATGGGAGCAATTGACATTGGATTTTTCAGAGCCGCTTCATCGGCCGAAGACTCTCCCGGGTAAAGAGGAGGCGATCGACCTTATCTTGCCTTGTTATAACCCACAAGAAGGCTGGGAACGTTTGATGATCGAGAAACATGCGGAATTGGTAAAGATGCTTAAAGGTCGCTCACTTCGTTTTATCGTCGTGAATGACGCTTCGAAGAGAGGATTTACGAAGGATGCGGTGGGACGTCTTCTGGAGGCTCTCCCTGATACGATGATCGTAAGTTATGATACGAATAAGGGAAAAGGAGCCGCTGTTAGGGCTGGCTTGTCTCATTCCACCTCATCCATTACTTTATATACGGATTATGATTTTCCGTATGAGGCGGATTCTATCTGCCGGATGGTAGAATGGTTGGAATCGGGATATGATGTCGTTATCGCCGTGCGGAATCATACTTATTATACCCATTTAAGTACTCGAAGAAAGATTATGAGTTATGCTTCCCGTATATTGAATTTTACGCTTCTAGGATTAACGCATACGGATGCTCAAGGAGGTTTGAAAGGTTTTAACCAGCGGGGAAAATCGTTTTTGGCCTCAACTCAGGTGAATCGCTTTTTATTTGATACGGAGTTTATTTATAAGGCTTCGCAGGAGTCGGATGTACTTATTAAAGACATGCCCGCTGATTTGCGGGATAACGTTCATCTTCCCAATATGCGTCGTGGAGTCCTTGCGGAAGAATTAAAGAACTTATTTTTAATCGCTTGGAGAGGGTAGGAGGATTACAGGGTTGTTAATAACCCTGTTGAAAACCCTGTGAATAACGGAAAAAGAACAAAAGAAAAAAGAGATACCTATTAATAGGTATCTCTCTCTTTTTGCTCTTCCTCTTGGACTTGAACCAAGGACCCTCTGATTAACAGTCAGATGCTCTAACCAACTGAGCTAAGGAAGAATCAGTTTTTAACTTTTTAATCTCTATATGAAAACTCTTTTCGCTCTTCTTCTTGGACTTGAACCAAGGACCCTCTGATTAACAGTCAGATGCTCTAACCAACTGAGCTAAAGAAGAATGTTTTTCAGTCTTTCCCGATGTCTTTTCGCTCTTCCTCTTGGACTTGAACCAAGGACCCTCTGATTAACAGTCAGATGCTCTAACCAACTGAGCTAAGGAAGAATTTTTCGCTCTTTCAAAGGTTATTCCGTAACCCCTTTCTGAAATTGCACTGCAAAAGTACGGGGTATTTTCGAAATATGCAATATCTTTGCGAAAAAAATTACGAAAAAATGAATACAATAGGTTTAGGAAACGCTTTGGTTGACGTTTTATTGAGGCTTGAAAATGATGATGTCCTATCGGAAATCGGGATACAGAAAGGAGCTATGGATATGATTAACAGGGAACAAATGATCGCTATCCGTACAACTTTAGCCGGCTTGCCACGTACGCAAACCCCGGGAGGATCTGTCTGCAACACGATGCGTTCGATGTCTTCTTTAGGGGCGAATTCCGGTTTTATCGGTAAGATCGGGGATGATTCGATCGGCGGATTTTATGAGGATGCGTTGGAAAAAGCGGGTGTCAGTTCCTATTTTATCAAGACGGACGGACTTACAGGTAGCTGTACGGTGATGATTTCTCCGGATGGGGAACGTACGATGGGGACTTTCCTTGGCCCGGCCCCGACAATAACCCCGGATGAGATCACCGAGGAGATGCTAAGTAAATATCAATGTATTTATATAGAAGGTTACTTGCTCGTAAACGAACCGTTGGTTCGTTCTACGATGGAGAAGGCTAAAAAGTTGGGCTTGAAAGTAGCGCTGGATTTGTCGAACTTCAATATCGTGAATGCTTTTAAAGGAATGCTGGAGGATATCATTCCTAAATATGTGGATATTTTGTTCTCTAATGAGAGTGAGGCTGAGGCTTTTACCGGGCAGAAGGCTGCTGAGGCCGTACATACCTTGTCTGAGTTGGTAGAGGTCTCATTGGTCACTTTGGGAAAGGAAGGTGCCTTGATCGGTAGTCATGGTCAATTTTATTCTGTCCCGGCTGAGGGGGGCAAGCCTGTTGATACGACTGGCGCCGGTGATAACTTCGCCGCCGGATTCTTGTACGGTCAATCCATAGGAGCGTCTTTGGTACAATCCGCACGCATCGGATCGATGTTGGCGGGCTATGTGATCGACGTGGTTGGCCCGGAGATTCCGTATGATAAATGGGAACAAATAAAGTTAAAAGTAAAAGGGATATTGGCTTAGGCGGCGTATTATTCCTTACATTTATGCCGTTAATTAACTAAATATTGTATGTACAGATTGGTTCAACGAAGAGGAATTATAGGTTTATTTTGCTTGCTGTTCGTCGCAAGTAGCGTAGTGCCGGGATGGGCGCAAAAAGATAACCGCTTTGAGGTGAGTAAGAACCTAGACATTTTCAATTCTTTATTGAAAGAAGTAGAGATGTTCTACGTGGATTCAGTGGATGTGGATAAAACCGTTCAGCGGGGAATCGAGGCAATGTTGGCTGGTTTAGATCCTTATACGGAATACTATCCTGAGCAAAAAACGGAGGAATTGAGTCTGATGACGACCGGCGAATACGGAGGTATCGGTTCCTTGATCCGTCAGCGTAACAATGAGGGAGGCGTGATGATTGCCGAGCCTACCGAGGGAATGCCGGCCGATTTAGCGGGTCTGAAGCCGGGCGATCTGATCTTGGCGATCGATACGATCGATGTTTCCAAGGCGACAAACTCCCGGGTCAGCGAGTTATTGAAAGGTGTTCCCAATACGAAGATGGTTTTGACGATCCAACGTCCGGGCGAGAAGAAACCCCGGAAGTTCGAGATTACCCGTAAGCAGATCACGACACCTCAAGTTACTTACTACGGGGTTAAGAATGACAGTATCGGTTATATTTATCTAAAGGCATTTACTATCAAAAGTGCTCAAGAGGTGAAAGAGGCATTCTTGGATTTAAAGAAAAATCATAATATTAAGTCTTTGGTACTGGATTTGCGCGGTAACGGCGGCGGCGTGCTGGAAGGTGCCGTACAAATCGTAGGTATGTTCGTACCGAAAGGCAGCGAGGTGCTTTCAACGAAAGGAAAGATCAAGCAATGGGATCGTACGTACCGAACCTCTACGGAGCCTTTGGATACGGTAATGCCGTTGGCTATATTGATCAATGGAGGTACGGCTTCCGCCGCTGAGATCGTATCGGGATCTTTGCAGGATATGGATCGTGCCGTGTTGGTGGGACAACGTTCGTTTGGTAAGGGGTTGGTGCAAGCTCCTCGTGACCTGCCTTATAATGGGAAAGTGAAAATCACGATGAGTAAATACTATATCCCGAGTGGTCGTTGCATCCAGCAAATCGATTATTCGCACCGGAAAGAGGATGGTAGCGTGGCTGCTATTCCGGATAGCTTGACTTCCGTATTCTATACGTCCAAGAAGCGTCCGGTTCGTGATGGGGGTGGCGTACGTCCGGAGTTTGAGGTGAAGGAGCCGAAAGTGCCTACCATGATGTATTATTTGGCGGCGGATACGGTCTTGTTCGACTTCGTTACGGATTGGGTACAAAAGCATAAGACGATCGCTCCCATCGAGGAATTTACGGTTTCCGATGAGGATTTCGAAGCTTTGAAGCAATACGCCAAGTCCAAGAATTTCACCTATGACCGCCAAAGCGAGAAAGTATTGAAGAACTTGAAAGAAGTGGCTGAGTTTGAGGGGTATCTGGAGGAGGATTCTACTGCGTTCAAGGAATTAGAGGCTAAGCTGACTCCGAATCTGGAAAAAGATTTCGATCGTTTCAAGGATGAGGTGAAACGAGTAATGGCCGCCGAGATCGTAAAACGTTATTATTACCAACGAGGAGAGTTGCAAGAAAGCTTGAAAGATGATCTTGTATTGGAGAAAGCGTTGGAGGTATTGGGCGATCCGGATTTATACAGGCGTACATTGAGCGTGCCGGTTGAGTTGGAAGCGGCCACCAAGGGTACCGAATAGGCGGGTTTCTGCCGATGCCCATTCAAAGGGCCTTACAATGCCCATTCAAGCGAGCTTACGATGCCCATTGTCAGCTCCCTTGAATGGGCATCGTGCTTTTCCCTCTTTCGCCAGTCTGTTTGGGGGCTTTGAAGCGGATATGCAATACGACCAATTCCGAGACGGTTCCCACCCGATAAGGAGGTCCTGCTATACCAATGCCGGAAGATACATAGAATTGCGTAGGTCCTTTCTTATAATATCCGTACGGGCATTCATACACAAGTTTCATCAGTAGGGGATAAGGCCATAACTGCCCGTTATGCGTATGTCCGTGCAGTCCCAAATCCACCCCATTCATATTCATCTCGGCGAACGACCAAGGTTGATGATCCAAAACGATAATCGGTTTGCCGGTATCCACCCCTTCCATTAACGAATGAAGCGATTTTCGTTTCTTATGGATGAAATCATCCCTCCCTATCAAATAAAAAGTTGAGTCCGGTTGGACCACCGAGTCTATTAGTAGCGTACCTCCGGTCTTTTGCAACCAACGATATTTCGCGTTCCGGTTTGCCCGGTATTCATGATTCCCGTAAATGATATATACTCCCAACGGAGCTTTTAATTGTTTTAAATCATCCTCGATGTGGGCGTTTTCCGCAAACCGGGATTCATAATCCATGATATCCCCCGCTAATACCACCATATCCGGATGCTGTGCGTTGCTGAGCGCCACATATTTTTGTACCAAGTCCTTCCCGATAACCTCTCCGATATGTAAGTCGCTCATCATGACAATAGTCAGGCTATCCCGATCCCCCGCGGCTTTGGGCAACGTGATATATACGTTCTTAACAATCGGATTCATTACCGTATGGTATGCGTGAATCATTAAACCGGTAACACCGAATACGATAAGAAAAAACAGGGTTACCTTGGTTTGCTGCCAATGCCCTTTCATCCATTTGGGGAACCATGGCTTGATACGTTGGGAGAGCCTGATCAACTCAAGTACCAAGAGAGATAAAGTGATATAAATGGACGCTATATACCAAGTGTTACAGATGTATTGGATCGTGATTATCACGTTATCAGGTAGTTCATTCCTAAAAATAAATCCGAAAAAATAAAGCGATAGTTCGAGTACGAAAAACAAGATAAAAGGAATCCGGCAACTTTTCTTAGGAGGAAGCGCTTGATATCCTCTCCAGAAAATATACGGATTTAGTAATAGCTGCGCTACGATCGATTGAATAAATACTTTCATCTTTACTCTTTGAATGTAATATTGAACACCACCATCTCGCTGTCCGTTCCGATACGGAAAGGCGGTCCCCACAAAGATAAGCCGGATGAGACATAAATCGTACTATTTCCGATTTTTTTAATCCCGTAACTTAATTCGAACAGATGATCCACGATCCAGTTCATCGGCCATACTTGTCCTCGATGTGTATGTCCGCTAAACTGTAAGTCTACGCCAGCCTCTTCCGTTTTCTCTAAATCGTAGGGTTGATGGTCTAGTAAGATAACAGGTTTGCTTTTATCAAGGTTCGCGGTAAGCTGACCTAAAGTTTTCCGTCCTTTGTTATGCCGGTCGTCCCGTCCTACGAGTTGGATCTGATTGGGCAAGATAGCCACGGAATCCCTTAAAAGTACGATGGGCGTCTGCGCTATGAATTTCTCGCTCTCCTCTATGCCACTGATATACTCATGGTTACCCGGTACCATATAAACGCCTAATGGAGCGTATATCTTGGACAGTTCCTCTTCCATATGCTCGTATCGCAGAGGTGCGACACTGTTGTCTATCAAGTCTCCACCGATAAGAACGATGTCCGGGCGTTGGGCGTTTATCATATCCACATATCCGGCAAGCATCGTCTTGTTGGTAGCGTATCCTAAGTGTATGTCGCTAATGGCTACGACCTTCAGCGACTGTCCATCGGTATCGGCCGGTTTGTTGATAACCATGTTGATAACTCGTGTATCAGGATGTTGGTAATTATAGTTTCCATATCCTAATAAGCTGAGTGTTAAGAATAAGGATAAATAGAATGAGTATTTGAAACGTAGGTGGAAAAGTCGTAAGATATCAAATACCAACAGGGCCAATACCATGTATAAAGTGAACACGAGCCATCCTGTTCCTACTTGAGAAACTGTTTGAGCGAAAGAAGCCGGCATATCTAGGTTCCTGAATAGAAAACTACTGAAGAATGACAAAGCTCCTCCCCAAAAAACAATGGATAACAATACTTTAACTCCGGTAGACTGGCTTTTCAAAGCCTGTTTTCCCTTTAGATAAATATAAATATTCCCTGCAAGATACAGGATTGGAAGTATGATAAAGAACGATAACATTTCTATTAATTTTCCGCGAAGATAATGAAAACTCTTTATGCGGCAAATGGTATGATTTGCGAAAGACTTTTTCTGCTCGATTTTCACCGCATTATGTCCTCTAATTGTAGTGACATAGCGTGCTGCGTCTCTACGTGGATGTAAATACAGGGCAAGTAAGGATGCGTTGTATTCCAAGACAAATTCCAGACAATAAGCAAGCTAATGACATAGGTGTGTAATGTATTGAGAATTAGTGTGTTTAAAACATGGCTATCTTTCTTTCAAAACACGTATGTGTTTCCGGGAAAAGTCGTACGTGTTTTTCAAAAAAGTCGTACGTGTTTTTCCCGAATCATGCGCTAGGGAACAAGAGCGTATAAAGAAATCTACAATAAGCCTCCCTTAATTGCGATGAGGGGAATAGGTCTTTTTTTGTAATATATAGCCAATTCCTTTTACGGCATCTATTGAAAGCGTGGTATCCCTTTCCAATAACTTATGTAAACGTGAGATACTATTATTCAAGCTATCATGAGCTTCTTGACCTTCCCAAATTTCTTGGAAAAGCTTTTCTCTGCTTACCGGTTGATTCAATGGTTCGGATAACTGATAGAGTAACTTGAAATCTTTGGGGCTTAATACCTTTAACAACTCTTGTTTATAGAATAATTGATGTGTGGAAAGTTCCAGCTGATAATCTCCAATAGATATGATATATGTCTTGAATACCGCTTAACGTGTTGGCGTAACAAACCTTGTATCCTTTGCTGGGAAACTCATTTATAGGCTCTACCGCTAAAAATGTTTTTTGGATATTTCTGCTGTCTCAAATCGAAGAGTCTATTTATAACAAGACTTTTTTTACGGTGAAAACAACCTTGATCAAGTTATTATTGGGTTACTATAATCCGGTAGAAGGCGATATCCGGGTGGGTGGAGATGATTTGTGATCTTTCAGCCTTTTATGGTGGCGTGACCAATGTGGCGCAGTGATGCAAGACGGTTATCTGTTCTCAGAGTCGATCGCACGCAATATCGCCGTGGATGACGGTGAGATTGATAAATCTCGCTTGTTATTGGCAGCCCGTATCGCTAATATAGAGGGATTTATCGAGCGTTTACCCTCTTTCCTGATTCGCTGGGGGAATACGATTTTGGTGGTGATCTTTGCGTTGCTGGCTTTGATCTTCGCTTGGAGCGTGTGTTTTTAATGTGACTACTGGCATGCCCCATAAGGAGTAGTGGCGTAAGCCTACGGCAGTAGTGGTGTTGGCTTATGGGACTACTGCCGTGAGGCGATGGGGGTACCCCTGTTATTTAGCGTAACCCACGGGATGATTAATCATTGGGATTTGGGAGTCGGATAGCTTCAACACTTTTTTCAAAGCATCTGCCTCCATGCTACCTCGGGGAACTGTTACCAAGCCGCATCCGGAACAGAACAAGGCGATATTCTGAGAGACCAGCCCGGCATCTAACGCTCCAAAACGCTCTCGTAATTGCGGTGTACCTACATTGCCGAATTTGGAAACATCAGAAACCATCAATAGACAAGCGGGAGCTGAGTTCACGGAGGTTTGCTTTCCTCCGATCAGTGGACGGTGGTCACCTTCCGCTATCGGGTTCAGTTGATGGGCTTTCGGATCATACAGATAAGCACCCTCTTCCATCAATACGTAAACATCCACGTCTTGTTTGTTCAAGGCAGAGGCGGCGGTACGTTTCCCGTCCTTGCGATTGATCCCAATGGCGGCCCACATCAAATCGGAAAGATCTTGTTGGCTGAGTTTCTTGTTGGCGAACTCACGCTCGGAGTGACGATTTGCCAGGGCTTCCATCACCGAAGCGCCTCGGGTCTTGTCGGGAGCGTTCAACTTAATGGCTTTTAAACTTTGGGCTTGCAGACTCGTCAAACCCAACATCAAAGTGGCTAATACACAAAAGATAGTTCTCATGACATTGTATTTTAAAGAATTACGAATGCAAAAATAACAATATATTCGTTTTCTCAAAGATTCCTAGAATTATTGTGCAACCTGTTTTACTTGATGTCCGTCTATATATGAAAAAATACTCTTTTTTCAGACTTCTTTAGAAGAAAAAGGAAATATGAACATTATTAATGACTTTATTTGTACGATGAAATCGTAAATAGTGTAATTTGCAGTAAAATGTATTATTTTTATAGTGATAGATGAACGTATGAAAGAGAAATTATTTACCTTATTTTGGGTACTGTTCCTTGCGCTTCCTCTGTATGCGCAGGCTGATAAAACCGGTTCCTATTCAATTAAGGGACAGGTGTTAGATTCGCTGAGTAACGAGTCCGTACCCTATGCGACGTTGAGAATTGCTTTTGCGAAGACCCCCGAGAAACCGGTCAAGCTTTTAGCGTGTGATGTGGATGGTAAGTTTCAGGCACCATTGAGTAGCGCCGGCAAATATATCATCTCTATGCAATCTATAGGAAAAGCTCCTGCCGAGAAAATATTTACGATCTCGGATAAACAGAGGAACTTGGATTTGGGTAAGTTATATATGCAGGAGGATAACCAGCGGCTGGGGGAAGTGACGGTTACGGCGCAGAAACCTTTGGTGAAGGCTGAGATTGATAAACTTACCTATAGCTTGGAAGATGACCCCGAGGCACAGACCAACAATACGTTGGATATGTTGCGCAAAGTGCCGATGGTAACCGTGGATGGAGATGACCAAATCCAATTGAAAGGTTCCACGAACTTCAAGATCTACATGAATGGTAAACCTTCTAACCTGTTGAGTAATAATCCTGCTGAGGTATTAAAGAGTATGCCGGCCAATTCCGTGAAAAACATAGAGGTGATCACAGACCCGGGCGCTAAGTATGACGCCGAGGGTATCGGTGGTATTATTAATATCATTACAACGAAAAATGCTCTACAAGGATATACTGGTACGGTTCGTGTGAACGGTAGTTCGTTGGGGCGTGTAGGCGGTGGTGGTTATGTATCTCTAAAAGCCGGAAAATTAGGACTTACCGCCAACTATAACTATAATCGGGAGCGGGACCCATGGAATGACGCTAACTCCGTACGGGAAGATTTGCAAAATGACGGGGAACACTTCTTGACACAAAATGGACGTAGAAAGAGCCGTGGACCGTTCCAATTCGGTTATTTGGAGGGAAGTTATGAGATCGACTCTTTGAATCTATTGACCGTTGGCGCGAACTTATTCCGTGGCGAGATGAAAAGTTTCTCGGAGTATAACGTGAATATGCAGGATATCAATCATAATCCGGTCTACAGTTATAACCGTAACTCGGAAACGACAGAGACATTTGGTTCTACGGACGTGAACGTGGATTACCAGCACTCTACCCATAAGAAAGATGAGTTGCTGACGGTCTCTTACCGTTTCAGCCATTCTCCGAATGATAGTAAGGATTATACGGAATTAGAGAATGTCGTGAATTACAATCCTTGGCTCGGCTATCCGCAAAATAATATCAATAAGGCTTCTACGAATGAGCACACCGGACAGGTGGATTATACGACTCCTACATGGAAGGACCAGACCTTGGAGGTTGGCGCGAAATACATATTCCGCCAGAGCCGGAGTAATACAGATCGTACCGCTTTCAACGATTCGCTGAATATATGGGAAGATGTTACTTCCAAGGATAGCCATTTCCGTCATACCCAACATATCTATTCCGCTTATCTGGGCTATTCGATGAAGTTTGATAAGTTTGGCGTGAAAGCGGGTGTCCGTGCGGAAGGAACTTCTTTGGATGTGAAATACGAGATGGCTCCCGATATGAATTTTGACACCCATTATTTCGACGTGGTGCCAAACGCTACGATCTCTTATCAACTGAGCATGGCGCAACAGCTTCGCTTGGGATATAATATGCGTATCCAGCGTCCGGGTATCTGGTATTTGAATCCTTATGTAAACAATGCGGATCCGCAGAATATATCCTTCGGTAACCCGAATCTGGACTCTGAGAAAAGTAATAATATTAACTTGAACTATAGTATGTTCGCCCAGAAATTCAGCATTAACGCGAGCGCTACTTATACGTTCGTGAATAATTCGATCGAGCAATATACCTTTATCGATCCGAAGAACCCGGGTATTTTCCAGACTACTTATGGTAATATAGGAAAGAAACAATCTACGGGCTTGTTCGTATACGCAAATTGGAACCCGGTTCCTTTGTTCCGTATTTATATGAATGGAGGTGTGGATTATACGGATTTGAAGAGCGATATGAATGATATGGCGAACAGTGGTTTCAGCGGACGTATATTCGCCGGTACGCAGTTTAATTTCCCGATGGATTTT
The DNA here is from genome assembly GCF_001915675.1 of Parabacteroides sp. merdae-related_45_40. NCBI lineage: Bacteria > Pseudomonadati > Bacteroidota > Bacteroidia > Bacteroidales > Tannerellaceae > Parabacteroides > Parabacteroides sp. merdae-related_45_40. Next base: position 47,326 of record NZ_MNQY01000114.1, read on the forward strand.
CGCTTGAACTTGCATGGAGGATATTTCTCTCCTTGGATTCAGTTGCAGGGTAAACGTTCTCCATTCTATTTTACGGGAATCTCCGTAAATAAGGATTTCTTGAAGAAAAAGCTCTCGGTTCAGTTGTCTTTCCAGAACCCGTTCTGGAAACGAATGAAGATGGAAAACACTTCTTCAGACGATACGTTCTTCCGCCGTGAGACCAATTACCGAACGATGCGCATGTTACAAGTTAGCGTATCCTATCGTTTCGGTACCTTGAAAGATGCTATCAAGAAAGTAAAACGCGGTATCAATAACGATGATGTGAAGAGCGGCGGCTCTGGCGGCGGCGAGCAGCAGATGTAAGTACAGGATTGAACACGGAACACACGGAACACACAGCGATACACTGAGGTCTATAGTATCAGTCCGTGTGTTTCGTGTATTCCGTGTTCAATATAATAATTAAACTTTTTCTTTTGCCGTCTTCTATATACTTTCTATCTTTACGATCCGAAAAACAGTTGGAGAATGAAGAATAGACTATTTGTTAACAATAATACCATTATACTATTCCTTTTTATTATAGGTAGTTTCCTATTCATAGAGTTGAATTTTCGGTATTGGTATCGTTTTCTGGAGCAGTATATGATGTTTCAGACTACCGGTAGTTATTTCCAAGACCGATTGGCCGAACCGGGTGGATTGAATGAATATGTGACTGAGTTCTTATCGCTTGCGTTTATCCATCCTTATGGGGCTTCGGTAGTGATCGCTTTATTATTAGGACTGATCTCCGGCTGTTTTTTCCTTTACTTAAAAGCTTGTGGGGTGCGTGCCTCTATGTTGGCGGCTATTCTTCCCTCTTTTTTAATTTGGATCTATCCGCAGGAGTCAATCGCCTTGTTGACGATGCTCGCTTTCGTGCAGGTTCTTGCGTATTTGTATACTTCAATCAAGATTGATTGGCTTCGTTATCTCTTTGGCTTCTTGTTTTTGGGGGGCTCTTATTTTTTTGCGGCACCCGCTAATTTATTGTTGGCCTTATTGATCGCGGTTTATGAGTGTTGTGCTAAAGAGGATAAGGCTCGTTTTGGAGTAGCCATTATCGCTATCGCTTGGGGAGGTTTGCTACCGTTGATCGCCATGCGTACGGTTTATATTCTTCCGATGCGGGAAGCTTTTTTCAGCAAACATCTATGCCATCCCGAATATCCGATACCTAATTCTTTAGGATATATCATGCTTGCGTATCCTTTGATCGCTTTCATTCTTTATTATGTAAGGAGCCGGGTTTTCATCCGTAAGGAATCTTGGAAACGAATCGTTTCTTACGTTTTTCTTTTGATAGCGATGGTCGCCGGGATTCTCTATAAGAAAGATCCGATGGAGCAGGCCTATCGGTATGATTACTATGCACGGCTGGGAGAATGGCAGAAGATTGTCTCGCACGCTCGTGCGCATTCTGTGCGGGATATGGATGCCTTGATTTATCTGAATTTGGCTTTGTCGAAAACCGGACGTTTTACTTCCGATTTGATGCGTTTCCCCCAGATCGGTGAGGGTGGTTTTATTCCGCACGATCCGAAAAGCCGGATGGGATTGATCGAGGCGAGTGAGGTGGCTTGGCAAGTCGGGCAAGTGAACGCCGCCCAACGTTTCGCCTTTGTGGGGGTATTAAGTTCACAACGTTGCGTGCAACCTCGTTTGATGAAGCGTTTGGTGGAGACTTATCTGGTAACCGGCGAATATCGTGCGGCGGAGAAATATATCAAGATACTGGAATCGAACCCGCATTACCGGGATTGGGCAACCGCTCAACGTCCATTATTGGACTCCGTGGCTTGTGCGTCAGAAGATTGGATAGCGGCAAAACGGGCGATGCTTCCGATTACCGATAATCCTTTGGACCTGACCTTGATCTTTCCGAACGCATTGGCTTTTTTGATCGACGATCATGCCGATAACCGTCCGGCTTTCGAATATGGGATGGGATATCTTTTGGTTTATAAGGATTTGATGACTTTTATGCATTATATGGAATTGATGAAAGAACGGGGTGAGGCATTCCCGGTGCTTTATCAAGAAGCTATTTGCTTGTTCTTCGCGGCCGTACAGAAAGATCCGGAGGCGTTCCGGAGCTTCCCGATCAGTCAGGAGGTGCAGAATCGCTTCCTGCAATTCATGAAAGTGGCACGCTCTATGCCGCCGGCAGCCTTGAAGCAACAGTTTGGTGATACCTATTATTATTACGCTCAATTTATCCCGACTCCTAAACGACAATAATACATGGATAATACAAAGAAAAGAAAGATCGTCCGAAATTTTGTGATCGGATATCTAATAATACAAGTTCTCACTATAGTCGTATATTTAGGCTTTTGGTCCTTGCATCCGGAAGGCATTACGAATGTCACGAACGAACGTATGTCCCCGCCTCCTATTTTTCCGGATTATAAAGGGACGACTATACCTTATAATATAGCTCCGTTGAATTTCCGGATAAATGTACCAGCGGATGAATGCTATGCGAAAATAGAAGGTAGTGAGTCGGAAGTGTTTGAATATCATGGGACAAATACGATCCGTTTTAAGATGAAGGATTGGATTCGCTTGACACGTGCGAACCGTGGAAAAGCCTTTTTTGTTACGATCGCCACGAAGATAGGTGATGAGTGGACTAAATGGGCACCATTCTCTGTCTATATCAGTGATCAAGCGATCGACTCTCATTTAGTATACCGTTTGATAGAGCCGGGATACGAGAAATGGCATATTGTGGGTATTTATCAGCGGAATTTGGAGTCGTTTGACGAACAGCCGATTATCCGTAACGATATGACCGGCTATAATTGTATGAACTGCCATTCGTTCTGTATGGGAGATCCGGGGCAGATGATGTTCCATATGCGTGCGGCGAATGGGGGAACTTATATTGTCCAAGACAAGAAAATCAGTAAATTGAATACGAAAACGAATGGGACGATCAGTAATATGACGTATCCTTTCTGGCATCCTTCCGGGCGCTATATCACCACATCGGTAAATGATATCAAACAGTTTTTCCATTCCGTGAAAGAGAAAAAGATGGAAGTGTTCGACTTGGAGTCCGATGTGGTGGTGTATGACGTGAAAAACAAAGAAATCCTTTCGAAAGCCTCATTGATCACAAAAGATGCATTCGAGACTTTCCCCGCGTTCTCTCCGGATGGTAAATGGCTTTATTTCTGTACGGCCCCGGCCCAGAAGATGCCGGAGAATTATGATAAGGTACGTTATAATCTCTGCCGTGTCGCGTTCGATCCGGATCGTGGCGAGATCAGCTTCCCGATCGATACGTTGGTACATGCGGATAGCTTGAGCTATACATTTCCCCGTATCTCTCCCGATGGGCGTTTCCTGATGTACACGGAAACCGCTTATGGGCAGTTCCCTATTTGGCACCCGGATGCGGAGATCCGGATGATGGATTTGGAGAATCGGACAGCGATGGATATGTCCGCGTTGAATAGCCCGGATACGGATAGCTATCATTCTTGGAGTAGTAATAGTGATTGGGTCGTATTTAGTAGCCGCCGGGATAACGGTTTATATACTTTACCTTATATTTGTTATATAGGGAAAGACGGTAAGCCTTCGAAACCGTTCTTATTGCCTCAAGAAGATCCGGATAAGTATGACTATCAGTTGTATTCCTACAATATTCCGGAATTGACGAAAGGCGCCGTAGAGGTCAGCCCCTATGAGATCCAGCAAGTAGCCGAGAAAAATAAACCGGAGCAGGTTCGGTTTAAATGACCGGATCTATTTATATTCGCGTATAAATAAGAGATAAGATGACAAAAGATATTATAGCCGAATCTGTACAAAATGATTTACGGTATTTGCAATTGTTGGCACGGAGTTTCCCGACGATCGCGGATGCCAGTACGGAGATCATTAATCTGGAAGCGATCTTGAACCTACCGAAGGGTACGGAGCACTTCTTGAGTGATTTACATGGCGAGGATCAAGCCTTTAGCCATGTGCTGAGAAACGCTTCCGGTGCCGTAAAGCGCAAGGTGAACGAGATTTTCAGTAATACGCTCCGGGAATCCGAGAAGAAGGAGCTTTGTTCCTTGATTTATTATCCAGAGGATAAGCTGGAACTGATCAAGAGTCAAGAGCAAGATCTGGAAGATTGGTACCAAGTGACCTTGAATCAATTGGTACGTGTTTGCCGGAACGTGTCCTCCAAATACACCCGTTCGAAAGTACGTAAGGCTTTACCCAAGGAGTTCTCCTATATTATTCAGGAGTTATTGCACGAGTCTTCCGTAGAGCCGAATAAATCCGCTTATGTGGATCAGATTATTTGTACGATCATCTCCACGGGACGTGCGGACGATTTCATTATCGCTATGTGTAACTTGATCCAACGGTTGACAATCGACCTGTTACATATCATCGGCGATATTTACGATCGGGGTCCGGGCGCTCATCTGATCATGGATATCCTTTGCGATTACCATAATTTCGATGTTCAATGGGGTAATCATGATATCTTATGGATGGGAGCCGCTTCCGGTAATTTGGTAAGTATCGCCAACGTGATTCGTATGTGTTTACGCTTTGGTAATATGGCTACCTTAGAAGATGGATATGGCATCAATCTTTTGCCGTTGGCCACTTTCGCGATGGAGGCGTACGGGGATGATCCTTGTGCGTTATTCATGCCGAAAACAAAGTTCGCCGATAATGCAATGGATGAGAAGACCACCCGTTTGATCGCCCAGATGCACAAGGCGATCACCATCATCCAGTTCAAGCTGGAGGGTGAGATCATCCGCCGTCGTCCGGAGTTTGAGATGGATGACCGGATGTTGTTGCACCATATCGATCTGAAGCGGGGAGTGGTTCATATCGATGGAAAGGATTATACGCTTAAAGATACTAACTGGCCTACTTTAGACCCGAAAGATCCGTATCGTCTTTCTATTGAGGAGGAGGATTTGATCCGAAAGATCTTGCATTCTTTTGAGAGCAGCGAGAAGATGAAAAAGCATATGCGTTGTTTCTTCCGGCATGGGGGAATGTATCAGGTTTGTAATTCCAATTTACTGTTTCATGCCTCTATCCCGATGAATCCGGATGGGACGTTTAAGTCAGTACGTATCTTGGGGCAGGATTATAAGGGCCGTGCTTTGTTGGACCGTGTAGACCAACTGATCCGTACGGCTTATTTCAAGACCGGGGAGCAGGAAGAAGTGGAATATGCGCATGATTATATCTGGTATCTTTGGGGCGGCAAGGACTCTCCGTTATTCGATAAAAGCAAGATGGCTACTTTCGAGCGTGCCTTTATCGAAGAGGCCGAGACTCATAAGGAGGAAAAAGGCGCTTATTATACGTTACGAGAGCAAGAGGAAATTTGTGATAGGATATTGGATGAGTTTGGGGTGACCGGTATGCATCGGCATATCATCAACGGACATGTCCCTGTCCGTTCCAATCAAGGTGAGAATCCCATCAAGGCGAATGGCAAGATGTTAGTAATCGATGGCGGTTTCTCCCGTCCGTATCATTTGGAAACCGGTATCGCGGGCTATACATTAGTATATCACTCCCGTGGTTTCCAGCTTGTGCAACACGAACCCTTCGAATCCCGGGCGAAAGCGATCGAGGAAGGCTTGGATATCAAATCCACTACGATCGTGGTAGAATTAAGCTCCCATCGCCAGATGGTGAAAGATACGGATAAGGGTGCGGATCTTCAAAGCCAGATCAAGGACTTGGAGAAACTGCTTTATGCGTATCGGAATGGGTTGATAAAGGAGAAGGAGAGGATGGAAAGATAGATTCCTTACGATTTTTCTTGCTAAATATAAGATGAAAGAGGCCTGAGCTTATCAGACCTCTTTTCTTTTTAGGAATTTAGACATAGTTTGACGTGTTGTTTCAGTTTAACGATAGTCCATCTAGAACTATTGCCTAGAACGACATTTTTCCTATTTTGTTGATTCATGATAAGTTCGCTATTGTTCTTGTAGAAAATAAGGATATGGTATCATTGAAGTATGCTTGGTTGCATCTGAGTATCACATGTTGAACACCTAAACAAATCAATTGATTTAATGAAACATGCAGAATTGCGGTAATGTTTTTTATATAAACATGGCTTATTTTAAAAAAATAAGTTATATTTGCCTCGAAAATTCTCAATTGTGTTTGTGAATTCAATGATTGTTAACCTAAAAATTAAGTAATTATGCAACGAAAGAAAACTTTTGATTCTTTCAGACGCTGTAAGGTAGCGATACTTTCAGTGTTGATGTCTCTTTGCATGACAGCGGCCTTTGCCCAATCTGGCGCTGTTAAAGGAAAAGTTCTAGATGAACTTGGTGAACCCATCATCGGTGCGAACATCGTGGAAAAGGGTACTACCAATGGTACGATTACCGATATTGACGGTAATTACACGCTTACGCTTAACGACTTGAAAAAAGCCGTTCTTCAATTTTCATTTATTGGTTATAACACTTTAGAGGAAGGGGTTAAAGGACGTAAGACTGTTGAAGTTAAATTGGCTCCTTCTGTGGTAAACTTAGGCGAGGTTGTCGCTATCGGTTACGGTACGCAGACTCGTAAGGAAATTACAGGATCTGTAGCAAATGTTTCGGAGGAGAATTTTAATAAAGGTATTACTCGTGATGCGTCCGATTTGTTGCAAGGTAAGGTAGCCGGTTTGACGATTACATCTGGCTCGGGCGACGTGACCCGTAGCTCCCAAATCCGTTTACGTGGTACATCAACCTTGCAGAATGACCAAGGCCCAATGATCGTGATCGATGGTGTTCCGGGTGGTGATATGTCCACTGTATCTCCTACGGATATCGAGTCTATCTCCGTATTGAAGGATGCCTCTTCTGCGGCAATCTACGGTTCTCGTGCGGCCGGTGGTGTTATTTTGATTACGACTAAGAGAGGCTCCGGATCTAAAACACAGATCAACTATGATGGTTATGTGACCATGGATATGGTAGCTAACAAACCTGATATGTTAAATGCTTCTGAATGGAAAGCGCTAAATAAAGAGCTAGGTAAGGATATAAGTGTATTCGATGGCTATAATAATGACACTGATTGGTTTGATGAAGTTCTTCGTACAGGAGTTTCGCAAAATCATTCTATTTCAATGTCCGGTGGAGGTTCAAAGAATAATTATCGTGCGTCTTATACTTATTTGGATCGTACTGGTATTGTTCGTGATAACTGGATGAAACGCCATAGTTTCCGTTTCCAGTTCCAACAACGCGCTATTAATGACCGTTTGCGTATTGGTTTAACCGGTGCTGCAACATTGACAGACATGCAAATGCCGTTCCAAACAAACTTTATTTACGCATATAATATGTCTCCAGTTTTGGCTCCGTTTAATGAAGATGGTTCTTACTTTATTCGTAATGATGGTTATGATCAAGGTAACCCTGTACAGAACCAGGATCAGAACTATAAAAAGAATAGTAATGTGTATTTTTATGGTCAGGGAGATCTTCAGTTTGATATTATTGATGGATTGAATGTTAAGGCTAATTTATATAAAAGTCGTTTCTCTAATGATTATAGTGAATGGCAGGATCCTGCTAACCGTATTGGTGTTGATGCTGGTAATGGTTTGGCTATTCGGCGTTCAAGAGCATGGAACCGCGAATTAATGGAGTGGACTTTGAATTATAATAAAGCTTTTGGTTCGGAAGAACAACATAAAATTGATGCGATTATAGGTTATTCATGGGAGGATAATCAGTACTCTAGTCATGAGGCAAAGGTCTTAGACTTCGCTGTTAGTTCAATGGGTGCTAATAATTTGCAAACAGGCAATAAATTGGATGTAGGTAATGTAAAGTCTGATAAAAATGATTATAAATTGATCTCTATGTTTGCTCGTGCCCATTATAGTTATAAAGAGCGTTATATGATTACAGCGACAGTTCGCCGAGATGGCTCCTCTAAGTTTGGAGCTAATAACAAATGGGGTACATTCCCTTCAGTTTCCGCAGCTTGGGGTATTTCAGAGGAAGCTTTTATGCAAGATGTTAATTGGCTTACGGATTTGAAATTACGTGCAGGTTATGGTATAACAGGAAATCAAGATGGCTTACAACCTTATAAATCAATTGAGCTTTACGAGGCAAAAGGTACATACTATAGTGATGGCTCTCAATTGACCGCATTTAGGGTTTCACAGAACGCTAATCCTGACTTGAAATGGGAGTCTACTGCGATGTTTAATGTTGGTATCGATTTTCAATTATTTAATGGACGTCTTGGTGGTACGATAGAATACTATGACAAGAAAACTTCTGATATGTTGTATCGTTATAAAGTACCTACTCCAACGTACGTATATAGTACAATTCAAGCGAATGTGGGTGACATGAGCAATAAGGGTATTGAAGTTATGTTGAATTTGGATGTTATTCGTAATAAGACTTTCAATTGGAATACTTCTATTAATCTATCTCATAACAAGAACAAGATCACGAAGCTGTCTAATGACTTGTATTCAACAAGCCGTATTTATACAGGAGATCCTTGGATCAGAGGTGCTTCGGGTGTGACTTCGCATGTAATTGAAGAAGGTCGCCCGGTAGGTCAGTTCTTTATGCTGAAATGTGATGGTATTGATGAGAATGGTAAGTATATCATCGAAGATATCAATGGTGATGGACAGATAACGGATGATGACCGTACATATGTAGGTGACGCTCAACCTGATTTGACATTCGGATGGAATAACTCGTTCTCATGGAAAAATTGGGATGCTAGTTTCTTTATACGTGGAACAATCGGTAATAAGGTTTTGGATAATCCACGTGCAGCCTATGCGAATAATACTTATTTGAGCGGTGCAAATGCGATGAATGATGAACTTACTTATAAATTGCGTGAGAACTCTCGTGTATGTTCTTATTATGTAGAAAATGGCTCATTCGCTCGTTTGGATAATATGTCTATCGGATACACATTTAATACTAAAAAGATTGACTGGTTAGACAAAGCACGTATTTATGTTGCCGCCCAGAATTTATTCGTGATTACAGGTTACAAAGGATTGGATCCTGAGGTAGAACTGTTCCGTGGTCAGGCAAGTGATGATGATGCTGGCTTGTCTCCGGGTATTGAACCTCGTGATTACATGCCGAAATCTCGCTCATTTACATTTGGTGTTAACTTAACATTCTAATAAAAATAAGGAAAATATATTATGAAACGAAAAACTATATTATCATTTCTTACTGGTGCGGCTTTACTATGTTCTATGCCGTCCTGTATGAATTTGGACGAGGAAGTATACGATAAACTACCTGCTGAAAATTTTGGCAATACAACTACTGAAATTAACGCCTTGGTTGGTACGGTTTATAATACGTTAAAAAAATATTCCGGAGACTATATGATCCTCGCAGAAAATTCTGGTTCGTCAACAGTGAACGTAACTCGTAATGGAGGTGACTGGTATGATGGGGGACAGTACCGTGAAGTTTATATGCATACATGGACTGCGAATACTAGTTGTGTAAAAAGTTGTTGGAGTATAGGTTCGGAATGTATTGGTACGTGTAATGCGACAATCGAGGTTTTGAAAAATTCAACTTTATTGAGTGATGCGGAGAAAACATCTAAAGTTGCGGAAATTCGTGGGGTCCGGGCTTTCTGGATTTATTCAATGATGGATTTCTTTGGAAATATTCCATTGGTTGTTGATTATAATGATAAGGAATTACCAACTTGCAAATCTCGTCAAGAGGTATTTGATTGGCTGATAACAGAGTTGAATGCTTTAGCTACAGAAGCTCCTGATTACGATACAAAAAAATATGGAACTTTTACTAAAGGGACAGCTTATACGATTTTAGCTAAGATGTACCAAAATGCGGAGGCTTGGGGTGTTAATATCTCCGAGAATGCTAACAGTAAAGTTATAGAATACTGCGATAAGGTAATGGCAATGCCATACATATTGGAGCCTAATTGGAAAACAAACTTTGATCCCAATAATAATACTTCTAAAGAAGCTATCTTTGCGGCGTCTTATTCAAGTACAGATACAGAGGATCAAAATGTTCTTTATAGACGTACGTTGCATTATAAGCAAGGTTTGGCTCTAGGAGCTAGTATTAGTGTTTGGAATGGCATTTGTGCTCAGCCAGACTATGTTAAATTATTCAATGAGGATGATCCTCGTTATGAAGGTACTTATTTAATCGGCCAACAGTATGATATCTCAACCGGGGAAAAAATTATTACAGACGAGAATCGCCCGCTGGATTATACTGTAGATATTAGTATTATTCCGGGTTCTGAATTGGATGGAACTAAGTGGGGAGCTGTTTATCAAGACCAAGGAGCTCGTTGTCAAAAATGGACGTATGAGAAATCTTTATCTACGGCAATGGAGAACGATTTCCATCTATTTCGTTTAGCGGATATTTATTTAATGAAAGCAGAAGCTTTGCTTCGTAGTGGAGGTAGTGTTGCTGAAGCGACAAATTTAGTCAATGCTATTCGTGAACGTGCTTATGGAAATAACACCCATAATTATTCAACCATAACGTTGAAGGAGGTCCAATTGGAGCGCCGTTTAGAGTTGGCTTGGGAAGGTTTTTCTCGTCAGGATGATATTCGTTTTGGCTGTTTTACTAAAGGAATGTGGACTGAATCCAATTGTGAAAGAAAAACAGATGATTATTTAAAAATATTCCCTGTTTCTCAAGACGCATGGCAAACCAATCCAAACTTGGTTCAGAATCCGGGTTATGCAAGTTTCTAAACAGGAATCTTAGATGAGGCGTAAGCTTCATCTAAGATCATTAAAATTAAATATTATGAAAAAGGTAATTTATTTTGCGTTAGCTTCCTTCGCTTGTACGTTAGTTGCGTTTGCAGTAAAACCAGTTGATCCTGTTGTTAATATAGTAGATGAGGCTCGTGTGATTTACAATGTGGAAGGTTGGTATGAGGCGTCTACCGGATCTTCTACTTTCTCAATTGGAAGTAATTTGCATATTCCTGCAGGAACAACGGCGATTTCTGTTTATATTACTTCTCCAGTACTTACCTCCTATACATTTACATCAACTATTAAGGACTTGATTATAGGTTCTTCAAATAATCATGTAACCTTGAATTGCGCAGGTACAGGATTTAGTAGTATAATTGGAACGAGTATTGATGTAAGTGGCTATTGTCCGGCAACAGGGCAGAATGAGACTTTTCATATAGCCTTTTTGCCCTCTTTTTGATATTAGTAAATTAGATGCATAAATAAGAGGTTGTCTCATAAAAGTGAACCCGATAGATTGGGGGTTAAATTAAACATTCTATATTTTTAATGGGCTCGGTATTCTATCGGGCTCATTTTTATACTAGTTGATATATTTCTTCAAGTTCTTGTGTCCGTGTTGCGATTTGTTATGCTCTTTTAAAGAAGCTAGCTTTATTTTGACTGACTATACCTACATTTTCTGGTTCTTCTTTAATTTAGTAGAAGAGCTAGTTGAGTCGTAAAATGTGTTTGTGAAATATGTCTGGTATACAGTTGATTAAGTCACTCGTAAAAGGCTTTCCAAGTGATTAGTTATTCACTTCCCAAGCCGTAAGCTAACGGCTAGGTATAGCCGTTAGTTATTCACTCGACAAGCCGTTAGTTATTCACTTCAATAGCCAAAAATAGTGTGCTTCTCAACGACCAAAGCATCTCCTTTTGAGAGAATGGAACTGTAAGCAAAATATTGAAATGAATGACTTGATCGAGTTTTATCGAACCAAAACAACAGACAGACGCATTCGTTTGTGAACTAAACTTGAATAAATACATTTGCAAACATTGTGGTTGCTCTTTTTTCTAAATATTAGTGCTTATTGCAAGGAATAGACTAACTTTGCCTACAACAAGTATAAAAGTTATCCAGTATATGAGTCAAGTGAAAGGAATTCCTTACGGAATATCAGATTTCAATCGAATAAGGAATGGTAATTTCTATTTCGTGGATAAAACGATGTACCTTCCGCTTATCGAGAAGATGCCTAGCTATCTTTTCCTGATCCGTCCGAGACGGTTCGGCAAGAGCGTATTCCTTAGCATGATGCGTACGTATTATGATATATTGCGTCAGGATGATTTTGATGCATATTTTGGAGATCTCTGGATTGGTACGCATCCAACCGGTGAAAGGAATAAGTATCAGGTACTTTATTTCGATTTCTCTAAAGCGGGCTGTTCGATGCCGGGAGCGGACTTGATGACAAGTTTCAATGATTATTGCAGCTTAATCATTAATCAGTTCGCGCATGTGTACGCTGCTTTTTATGACGCGGATTTTAAGGAGACCGTCAAAAATATTGAAAGTGCCAAGTCTAAATTGGCTTACATAGAAATAAAAGCGAAGGAAAAGGGATATCCATTGTATCTCATTATAGATGAGTACGACAACTTTACCAATGTGATTTTGAGTGAGCATGGGCAGCAAATGTTTCATGACTTGACTCACGCCAGTGGTTTCTACCGGGAGTATTTCAAGCAATTCAAGGGAATGTTTGACCGTATATTCATGATGGGGGTAAGCCCTGTGACGTTGGATGATTTGTCGAGTGGATATAATATAGATTGGAATATCTCGGTAGATCCTCGTTTTAATGCTATGATGGGCTTTGACGAAACAGAAGTTCGTGAGATGTTTCATTATTATCAGCAAAACGATATGCTCAATGGGGACGTTGAGGCAATGATTGCGGAGATGAAGCCTTGGTATGACAATTACTGTTTCGCAAGAAAGAGCTTGGATGACGATCGGGTTTTCAATTGTGATATGACTTTATATTATTTACGTTGGCAAGTTGATTTTCATCGTGCCCCAGAAGAAATGGTCGATAAGAATATCCGAACGGACTATAGTAAGCTGAAGATGCTGGCACGTATTGATCGCGACTCCGTACAAGAGGGAGATCGTATGAGTACCATCGAAAAGATTGCTGCGGAGGGAGATATCTTCGTGGATTTGCATACTTCTTTCCCCGCTGAGCGAATAACGGATATAGATAATTTCCGTAGTCTACTTTATTATTATGGTTTGCTTACGATGTGTGGTACACGGGGAGATTTGATTAAAATGAGTATACCGAATAATTGTGTACGAGAGCAATATTTCGGTTTTCTTCGTGACTATTACCAAAAATATAGTTCTATTGATTTGCATTATTTGAATGTGATGTTGACCGACATGGCTTACGATGGCCGTTGGAAGCCTTTCTTTGAGAGCGTAGCTCAGGCGTATCGTGAAAATTCAGCCGTGCGTGACGCGATGGAAGGCGAGCGGAACCTGCAAGGTTTTCTGAAAGCCTATCTTGCTCTTGCCTCCTATTATTTGGTGGAGCCGGAACTGGAAATGAACTATGGGTATTGTGACTTTTTCCTTTTACCCGATAAGAAGCGCTATCCGGACGTGAAGCATAGCTATATCTTGGAATTGAAATATGCGACTCGTACGGCAACTGATGCCGAACTGGAGGTTCAAGCGTTGGAGGGACGAAACCAATTACTGCAGTATAGCGAAGATAAGATAGTACGCTGTTTGTCGGAAGGAACAACTCTGCATCGTTTGTTGTTGCAATTCCGTGGGTGGGACTTAGTACGTTGCGAGGAAGTATAACATAACTCCGCTTTTTTGTATACCTTCGCGCCATGAACAAACAAGCACTGCTTTTTTATCCGTTGTTGGGGGTGGTTCTTTTGGTGCTCTTTGTGGGAGGGCTGGCGTATGGGGCCGTACCGATTCCTTTGGATCACGTGATGGATATTTTACTGGGGAAGGGATCTGATAAGATCGCATGGCAGAATATCGTGTTGCAATCTCGTTTACCACAGGCGATAACCGCACTGTTGGCGGGGGCTTCACTGGCTACGAGTGGGCTGTTGTTGCAAACCTTATTCCGGAATCCGTTGGCCGGACCCTCTATATTAGGTATCAGTGATGGGGCTAATCTGGGAGTGGCCGCTATCATGTTGTATTTTGGAGGTACGCTGGGGCAGTTTACGGATTGGCCGATCAGCGGATATATGGCGGTGATTCTTGCTGCGTTCGTAGGGGCTTGCGTGATCTTGGGATTGATTATCTATTTCTCTGCGAAGGTGAAGAACAATGTCATGCTCTTGATTATCGGTATAATGATCGGCTATCTGGCCTCGTCGGTTATCTCTATACTGAACTATTATTCCTCGACAGATAGGGTACATGCTTTCGTGATGTGGGGACTGGGCAATTTCTCGGGGGTATCCTTGGAACAATTGCCTTTCTTCGGGACTTGCGCATTGATCGGGTTGCTGTTGGCTGTCTTGCTGATAAAGCCTCTGAATGCCTTGTTGCTGGGAGAGATGTATGCCGCTAATCTGGGCATACGGATCAAGCGGGCACGAATAGCCATCCTTTTATGTACGGGGATATTGACCGCTACGACTACCGCTTTCTGCGGACCGATCTCTTTTATCGGATTAGCGGTTCCGCATATCTCACGGCTGATGCTTGGTTCTTCCAATCATAAGATATTGGTGCCGATAACGATGTTGACGGGCTCCTGTATCGCCTTGCTTTGTAATTTATTGATGGTCGTACCGGGAAGCAACACGATTTTACCCTTGAATGCGGTGACACCTATGCTGGGTGCGCCGGTTATTATCTATGTAATCGTAAACCGGAAGAATATTCAATATTTTAATTAGTGGTTATGGAAAGGATTCCAGTTATAAGGACAAGAAATCTGAGTATTGGATATGTTTTGAAAGGTGGACACCTAAAGTTGGTGCATGATGCCCTCGACTTGAATTTATATCCGGGCGAGGTGACTTGCCTTCTCGGGTTGAATGGTGCGGGAAAGTCTACCTTATTGCGTACGCTGTGCGGCTTCCAGCCCTCTCTGGGGGGCGAGATCGAATTGAAAGGAAAGCCGTTGGCCTCTTACTCGCAAGGTGATTTTTCCCGGATGGTAGGTGTTGTTCTCACGGAGAAGACAAATGCCGGTGGAATAACAGTTTACGAGTTGGTCTCTTTAGGAAGACATCCCTATACCGGCTTTTTCGGACAATTAAGGCAGGAAGATCGTAGGATTATCGAGGAATCGCTTGCTGCCGCCGGTATCGCTCATAAGGCTTATAATTATGTGTCGGAACTTAGTGATGGCGAGCGTCAGAAAGCCATGATCGCCAAAGCGCTGGCACAGCAATGCCCCATCATATTGTTGGATGAGCCGACGGCCTTTTTAGATGTGACAAGTCGGATAGAGACTATGGTCTTGTTACATACTTTAGCGGTAGAGCAACAAAAAGCGATTCTGCTATCGACGCATGATCTTGATTTGGCGATCCAGCTGGGAGACTGTCTATGGTTACAGGAGAAAAGTCGCCCAATGGCATGTGGAACGCCGGAGGACTTGATTATGGGAGGAGCTTTCGAGACTTTCTTTAGCAAGGAAGGAATCGTGTTTGATCCGAATACCGGGAAATTGAATACGGCAGCTCCAACAAAGCTTATTGGGGTTGAGGGGGATTTTATGACTTCTTATTGGGTTGGGAATGCCTTGATCCGGAATGGCTTTAAGCCCTCGTCGGTTAGCGAGGATTATATAAGTGTTTATTGTAATGCTCCGGATAGCCTGCGTATTCAGTTCCCTGCGGAAGAGGGCACGAGAATCGTAGGAAGTGTGGCAGAGATGATCTCAATCATAATTCATAAATCATAAGTTATATATGTCAAATGAGATTACATGGCGGCTGGAAAATGAGAATATAGGCCGTTTGTTGGTACATTACGCGATTCCCGCCGTTATCGGGACCATGGTTAATGCTCTTTATAATATCGTAGATCGTATATTTATCGGACAAGGAGTGGGTGCGCTAGCTATCTCCGGATTGACTTTGACTTTCCCGATACTACTCTTTATGCAGGCATTTGGAATGTTGATCGGTGCGGGAGCCGCTACAAGGGTCTCCATTCATCTAGGCCGTAAGGCGAATGATCTGGCAGATAACGTATTAGGAAACGCTTTCACTTTGACATTCATTATCGGAGCCTTGACGATTATCCCCAGTATGATTTTCTTGGATGATTTGTTAACGTGGTTCGGAGGAAGCGAGCAGACGATACCTTATGCGAAAGACTATTTATATATCGCTATCCCGGGTAATTTGCTGGCTACATTAAGCTTTAGCTTTAATGCCGTGATGCGTGCTTCCGGATATCCGAAAAAGGCGATGTTCACGATGATGATCGGTGCCGTATTGAACGTGATCCTAGACCCGATCTTTATCTTCTGGCTGGATATGGGGATACAGGGTGCCGCTATCGCTACGGTGATCTCCATGGCCGCCGGTGCCGCTTTCGTGATGAGTCATTTTATCAGCAAGGATAGTATCGTACGTTTCCATACGAAATATTTCCGGTTGAAAGGTTCCATTATTTGGAATATATTTACGATCGGCATGTCTCCATTTTCCATGCAGCTGGCGGGCAGTGTGGTTGTGGTGATCATGAACCATGCGTTGAAAGAGAATGGAGGCGATTTGGCGATTGGTGCCAGCGGTATTATTTCCAGTATCGCCATGCTGCTGGTTATGTTGATTATCGGTATCGCCCAAGGGATGCAACCGATTGTCGGGTTTAATCATGGCGCTGGGCATCATGACCGGGTATTGGCTACCTTGCGGTTGTCTATTATAGTATCGACCTTGATTACAGGGGTAGGATGTATCGTCAGTTTATTATTCCCGAGACTGATCGTTAGCGTATTCTCGACGGATGCCGAATTGGTGTCGATTACGGATAATGGATTACGTCTGACGATGCTGGTCTTTTTCGTTGTCGGTTCCCAGATTACGATCAGCCAGTTTTTTCAAAGTATCGGTGTCGCATGGAAAGCGATGTTTCTGAGTCTAAGCCGGCAGGTTTTATTCCTGATACCGGCTATCCTGCTATTTCCTCCGATCTGGGGATTGGATGGCGTTTGGCTAGCGCAACCTTTCTCCGATTTCATCGCGGCGGTAACCGCATGGGGCTTTTTATGGTATCATGTTAAAAACGTGAAAAATAAGGGTTAAAGATGAACTTATGTCGATGTTAATTGTATTTTTATTGTATGTATAAAAGTACTTTTATAGACAAACCTTTAAAAATGAGTTAATATGAAGAAGATTGTATTATTGCTCGCCGTTTTATTATTTGGTGCAGGGTCGATGATGGCACAGCAGGACAAGTCAGCAGAGAAAGCTGCGAAGCAGGCCGAGAAAGAAGCAAAGAAAGCAGAGAAGGCAGCGAAGAAAGCTGCGGAGGAAGCCGAGGCTAACGCATTGTTTGAACAAGCGGTGCAAGCTTTGAAGAATAAGGATTTCGTATTGGAAGCGGATCGTATAGAGTTTAAGCGCGGTAGTTTTGTTTATGTTACTCCGAACACGAACTTCGTTTCGGTGAAGGGTGAGAAGGCTACCATTCAGTTAGCGTTTAATACTCCGGCGGCCGGTCCTAACGGAATAGGAGGTATAACGGTTGATGGAACAACTTCCGGTGTACAGATGAAGACTGACAAAAAAGGAAACGTTATGTACGAGATGAATGTGCAGGGTGTAGCGGTATCCGCTAGGGTTACGTTCCGTATGGCGAAAGGTACGAATAAATGTACTGCCACGGTATCGCCTAACTTTAATAGCAACCGTATATCCTTTACGGGAAATCTCTATCCTTCAAGCGAGTCGAATGTGTTCAAGGGACGTTCTATTTAATGTAGATAAATGTTCATTATAAATAAGAGCGGGCTTTCATCAAGAAGGCTCGCTTTTATTTTCGGTAAACTTTCCGTAAGTTCGCGAAATAAAAACTTAACATCTTATAATCATGCAACTATCCATAGATCAAAAAGACATCGATAAATTTCTGATGATAGGCGATAAAGTATTGATTAAGCCTAAGAATCCACAGAGCCAGACTAAGACCGGATTGTATCTGCCTCCCTCGGTTCAACAAGGGGAGAAGATACAAGCGGGTTATATCATAAAGACGGGGCCCGGATATCCGTTGCCTTCTCAATCTGAGGAGCATGAGGTCTGGGAGAAAAGGAAAGGGGAGGAGGTGCAATACTTGCCGCTTCAAGCCCGTGAAGGTGATTTGGCTGTCTATTTGCAAAATGCCGCTTACGAGATCAATTTTAATGACGAGAAGTTCTTGATTGTTCCTCATTCCGCTATTTTGATGTTAGTGCGTGATGAAGGTTTGTTTGAATAAAGCCTTTTGTTAAGGAAAATAGGGCTATATTCACTTTTTTATCTTATTTTTGCCAGCAAAACAAGACAAACTATCAACAGTAGCGATTATAATGAATAAGATTGTAAGTAAAGAACATTTCTCAGCCAACGTGGTGAAGCTGGAAGTCGAGGCTCCTTTGATCGCCCGCTCCCGCAAGGCCGGTCACTTCGTGATCGTGAAGGTTGGCGAAAAAGGCGAACGTATACCTCTTACCATTGCCGGGGCGGATACCGAGAAAGGTACCATCACCTTGGTGATCCAAGCGGTAGGCGGCTCATCCCGTAAGATCTGTGAATTGAACGAGGGTGACTATATCACGGATGTGGTGGGTCCGTTAGGGCAGGCTACCCATATCGAGAAGGTTGGAACGGTTGTTTGTGCCGGTGGTGGCGTAGGTGTCGCTCCGTTGTTGCCGATCGTGGAGGCTTTCCATAAGGCAGGAAATCGTGTGATCGTCGTATTGGCGGCCCGTACCAAGGACTTGGTGATCCTTGAGGAGCAGATGCGCCAAAACTCGGATGAGGTAATTATCATGACCGATGACGGATCGTATGGTATGAAAGGCTTGGTGACGAATGGCGTGGAGAGCGTGATCAACCGGGAGAGGGTGGATTTATGCGTTACGATCGGTCCGGCTATTATGATGAAATTCGTTTCCGCTCTTACAAAGAAATACGAGATTCCTACCGTAGCTTCCTTGAATACGATCATGGTGGACGGAACGGGTATGTGTGGTGCTTGCCGTATTACGGTAGGCGGGAAGACCAAGTTCGTTTGTGTGGACGGACCGGAGTTCGATGCTCATCAAGTGGATTTTGATGAGATGATCATGCGCCTCGGCGCTTATAAGGATATAGAGAAGAAATAACGAAACCACGTAATTGAATCATGACAACAGAAGAATTAATCGCTGCTCGTCGTGCCGAACCTTGGCGGGAGGCACTTCGCAAAAGCAAGAAAAATAAAGAACGTGCGGATATCCCCCGTGTGAAGATGAACGAGTTGGACCCGGAATACCGGAGTCGTACCCGTTTGGAGGAAGTTAACTTAGGCTTGACAAAAGAACAGGCCATGCAAGAGGCCGAGCGCTGTCTGGATTGTCCGAATCCTACTTGTATGCAGGGATGTCCGGTAAATATCAATATACCTACTTTTATCAAGAATATCGAGCGTGGGGAATTCTTGGAGGCAGCTAAGACTTTGAAGGAGACAAGTGCCCTGCCCGCTGTTTGCGGTCGTGTATGTCCGCAGGAGAAACAATGTGAGAGCAAGTGTATCCATTTGAAAATGGGTAAGGAAGCGGTTGCCATTGGCTACTTGGAACGTTTCGCCGCTGATTACGAACGTGAGAGCGGTAATATCTCGGTTCCGGAGATTGCGGAGAAGAACGGTATCAAGATTGCCGTGGTAGGTTCCGGTCCTGCCGGATTGTCTTTTGCCGGAGATATGGCGAAGCGTGGATATGATGTGACTGTGTTCGAGGCATTGCATGAGATCGGTGGTGTATTGAAATATGGTATCCCGGAGTTCCGCCTACCGAATAAGATCGTGGACGTGGAGATTGATGGCCTTCGTAAGATGGGCGTACAGTTTGAGAAAGATTGTATCGTGGGTAAGACGATCAGTTATGATGATTTGCATGCGGATGGCTTTAAGGGCGTGTTCGTGGCAAGTGGCGCCGGTCTGCCTAACTTTATGAACATTCCGGGTGAGAACTTTGTGGGCGTGATGTCATCCAACGAGTATTTGACCCGTGTAAACTTAATGGATGCGGCGAATCCGGAAAGTGATACGCCGGTGCTACAAGGGAAGAAGGTGGCCGTGATCGGAGGTGGCAATACCGCTATGGACTCTGTCCGTACTGCTCGCCGTCTGGGCGCTGAGCGTGCTATGATTGTCTACCGTCGTAGCGAGGAGGAGATGCCCGCTCGTTTGGAAGAGGTGAAACATGCGAAGGAAGAAGGTGTGGAGTTCTTGACGCTTCATAATCCGATTGAATATATAGGAGATGAAAGAGGTCGTGTTAAGCAGATGCGCTTGCAGAAGATGGAGCTAGGTGAGGCGGATGCCTCTGGTCGCCGTCGTCCGGTACCTATCGAGGGAGCTATCGAAACAATCGATGTGGATGAGGTGATCGTTAGCGTCGGTGTATCTCCGAATCCATTAATACCCCGTGCCTTTGGAGGCTTGGAGGTGAGCAAGAAGGGTACGATCGTAGTGGAGGAAGACAGTATGCGCTCCGCTTTAGGCGATGTGTATGCCGGTGGTGACATCGTTCGTGGTGGAGCTACCGTGATTCTGGCGATGGGAGACGGTCGTAAGGCCGCCGCCGCTATGGATGCGGACTTAAGAGGATAAGTATAATATCTATTAGTTCTATAAGGAAAGACGGGTTGTTTGGACGATCCGTCTTTTTTCTTTTATCGTGATACGGAGATTTATGTTTATTATCTATAAGACTAATTCTTGAAATAATCTCTCAAATGTCTGTTCTAGATCGTTGGAAAAACCGGGATGTGGACGCGAGGTTTGGATAGAGGCACTTCTTATGGCGGTAAGCCAACGAAAGCGCTCCGGAATATCTAGGCTGGCTATAGGACCTCCATCCTTTGCGCCGGAACATATCTTATCGAAAACGTGGAGATTCGTACACAAAGATTCTTTATCTATATCTGATGTGAACAGACGAAGTTTCTCCTCGTCTACATGATAGCGAGCCTTGATGAATTTAGGCCGTTTACAGAACATGATAAGGCCTACATTGATAAACTCCTCCCGTTCGATTTTCGGCACGATACGGATTACGGCATATTCATATAAGTGTTTGTCTTGCATGTCGAGCTTCATTTATAAACGTGTCAGAATGGGCGATTCGGTCAATTAAAAACCGGATATATACATCACGTATCTCTTGAGGCGTACCGGGACTATCGTTCCAATGCAACCAATCGTCGGGTACTAGACCTACGATCTCACGAATTTTCTCTTCAGTTAAGATACGTTTGAAATCTTTGTTTACTTCCTCCAGCAGCGTCGCTTGTGGCAATAATACATGATCCTTGATATGGATGAAAGGGCCGATCGCATGTTTTTGCCAATTTACCCATGAGAAATGGAAAAATAAGGAAGCTCCATGATCGATGAGCCAAAGTTCTTTATTCCATATCAACATATTCGTATTCCGGACCGTGCGGTCTATATTTGTCAAAAGAGCATCGAGCCATACGACTTGTGAGGCGAGTTTAGGATCTACACGATTGACTACCGGATCGAAAGTCAAGGCTCCGGATAAAAAATGTAATCCCAGATTGAGCCCTTGACTTGCTTGTAGTAAGTCTTGTATCTCCTCGTCACCTTCCGACCGCCCGAAAGCCTCGTCAAGATTCAGGAAGACCAATTCCGGTACATGGAAACCCAAGCAACGAGCGATCTCACCTCCGATCACCTCGGCTATCAAGGCTTTTGTCCCATGTCCGGCTCCCCGGAACTTAACGACATATTTAAACTCATCGTCTGCCTCCGCTAAAGCAGGCAATGATCCGCCTTCCCGCAGAGGCATGATATATCGGGTAACATTCGCTGTACGTAATTCCATAACCCTCACTTTAATTGAAGATAAAGATACGATTATATTTTAGAAATAAAAAGCCCCGCTATTCTTTCGAACAGCGAGGCCTTTTGGAAGCGAGCGGAAGACGGGACTCGAACCCGCGACCCTAACCTTGGCAAGGTTATGCTCTACCAACTGAGCTACTTCCGCAATTAAATTAGATCGTACTCGAAGCGGGACTTGAACCCGCACAGCCGCAATGGCCAAAGGATTTTAAGTCCTTCGTGTCTACCGATTCCACCATTCGAGCATCCACCTCTTCTCTAAGAGTTGAGCGGAAGACGGGACTCGAACCCGCGACCCTAACCTTGGCAAGGTTATGCTCTACCAACTGAGCTACTTCCGCATTGTTTGTTTCTCTTTTGCGAGTGCAAAGGTAGTACAAATATTTATACTACCAAACATTTTCGGTGAAAAATTTAATTATGGATGTAAATTTTATTACCGTTTGTATCGACGACATATTGTTTGAGGGCTTGTTTCTCCTCAGCGCAAGGTCCTTCCACCGGATTGCCGATACCGTTTAAAAGTTCAAATTTACTACCGCATTTCGGACAAATGGCGTATACGGCAGATTCGTCCACATCTACGATGACATTAGCGGATGCCTCATGAGGACAAGCGGCATCGAACGCAAAGAATGCCCCGGTTCCGTTACTGGACAATCCATGATAAACCAATACGCCTCCAAACCCTGTTTGCTCGCCAGCTTGGTCTACATCTTTAGAGGTGTAGATCTTATAAGCCTGTATTGCATTCAACGCTTTATCTTGATAAGTCAGATCTAGTTCCAGATAGACCGCACGATAGGGAATGCGAGTCTCTATCGTATCTGCGCAAGATAATAGCGTAAACAAGATCAAAAGTGGAAATATCCGTCTTATCTTATCCATGGATC
This sequence comes from Parabacteroides sp. merdae-related_45_40, assembly GCF_001915675.1. Lineage (NCBI taxonomy): Bacteria > Pseudomonadati > Bacteroidota > Bacteroidia > Bacteroidales > Tannerellaceae > Parabacteroides > Parabacteroides sp. merdae-related_45_40. Next base: position 70,142 of record NZ_MNQY01000114.1, read on the forward strand.
AATTTCTTTTCAGCCTCGTTCATCCGTTCGAAAGAGAAAGAACCTATCACGCTACGCATCATGGTGGCGATTGGTTCGTTACATAGATTACCGATACTGCCTTCGTGTGTATGGTTAACGCTCTTCGAAGGAACGAATTTACCGGCCTCGATATCCAAACCTACTTGCTTATAAGCGTCACGGAAAGGCATTCCGGCCAAGACACGGCGGTTCACTTCTTCCACGCTAAACAATAGAGAATATTTATCATCGTCCAATATATGCTCGTTTACTTTCACCTCGCGCATCATATGAGTTACCATGCGTAAGCAATCCTTCAGCTCGTCGAAAGCCGGTAGGAAGACTTCCTTGATGATCTGGAGATCCCGGAAGTAACCGGAAGGAAGATTATTGCTGATCAAGATGATTTGCTGAGGCAAGCCTTGAAGCTTATTGCATTTGGCACGTGTCAACTCAAATACATCCGGATTCTTCTTATGCGGCATGATACTGGAGCCGGTCGTGAACTGATCCGGCAGTTTGATGAAGCCAAAGTTCTGGCTATTGAACATACAAGCGTCGAACGCTAACTTGGAGAGCGTAGCGGCGATACCCGCCATAGCGAAAGCTACGGTGCGTTCCATCTTGCCACGTCCCATCTGGGCGTATACCACATTGTAGTCCAGCGAGTCGAAACCTAATAAATCCGTAGTCATCTGGCGGTTTAGCGGGAAGGATGAACCATATCCGGCGGCGGAACCCAGCGGGTTACGGTTGCAAATACGGTATGCGGCTTGCATAAGTTGCAAATCATCTACCAAGCTCTCCGCATAAGCGCCGAACCAAAGTCCGAACGAAGAGGGCATAGCTACCTGTAGATGCGTATATCCGGGAAGCAGTACATCCTTGTACCGGTTACTCTGGGAGATCAAAACGTCGAACAAGCCGGAAACCAACTCAACCAATTCTTGTATTTGCGAACGGGTGAAAAGTTTCAGATCCAATAGAACCTGATCATTGCGGGAACGCCCGCTATGGATCTTCTTGCCCATATCGCCCAAACGGCGTGTAAGCATGAGTTCCACCTGCGAGTGCACATCCTCGATGCCTTCCTCGATGATGAATTCTCCACGATCCGCTACGGCGTATATATTCCGTAATTCTGCTAATAAGACGTTTAGTTCCTCTTTGGTCAACAAACCGATACTTTCCAGCATCGTGATATGCGCCATAGAGCCTAATACGTCATATTTAGCGAGGTAAAGATCCAGCTCACGGTCCTTACCTACCGTGAAGATATCTACTTCATGATCTACCTGTACATTTTTTTCCCAAAGTTTCTGAGCCATAATGAAAAAGGAATTAATAAGGCAAGGAGGCGATAACGGTCGAGATTTTATCGACAGCCTCTTGCAAAGGTTTCGATACCATTGGTTTCAAGAACGGATTCAGATCGGCACGAACCGTGATTTTTAACCGTGTGTCGTCCTCGGCCACCTGTTTCAATTGTATCCACAAGAAAAGGGGAACAGGAGAGTTGGTCGTCGTGAACTTGATTAATTTATTCGGCTCTCTTTCTACGATCTGGAAGGTAATCTTACCAACGGGATCGACAGCGAAACTACAGGTATCGCTGTCGAACTCAAAATTTTTTATTTTATCTTGCGGGATGCGATCCTTGATACGTTCCAAGTTGGAAAGATCGGACAACATCGTGAAGATACGTTCATCATTGTGTGGGATCTGTTTGACCTCACTCACAAATTCTTCAGTCATTGAGTGTTTTTTTGTTTATTACTTATTTCGGGTCCCAGTTAGCCGGATCTTTACGCCATTCCTGAAGAACCGCGATCTCAGACTCATCGATGTAATGCGTACGGACAGCTTCTTCCAAGACTGCGTCGTAGTTACTCAATGTAGTCAATGTCACTTTAGCGTCCTTGAAAGCGGCTTCCGCTACAGGGAATCCATAGGTAAAGATAGCTACCATACCTGCGACATCGCAACCAAAGTTACGTACGGCTTGTACGGCTTTCAAGCTACTACCTCCGGTAGATACCAAATCCTCGATGATCACTACTTTAGAACCCGGTTTCAATTCTCCCTCGATAAGGTTTTCCAATCCATGATCCTTTGGCGTAGAGCGGATGTATACGAATGGCAATCCTAATAAATCGGCTACTAAAGCACCTTGAGCGATCGCGCCTGTAGCAACACCGGCAATGGCATCTACGTTCTCGAATTTTTCACTAATCACACGAGCCAACTCCAATTTAATGAAGCTACGAACGACCGGATAAGAAAGAGTCTTTCGGTTGTCATTGTAGATCGGAGATTTCCAGCCGGATGCCCAAGTAAACGGATTGGCCGGTTGCAACTTTACGGCTTTAATCTTTAATAATTTTTCTGCTACTAAACTTTCCAGTGTTTTCATACAATCCTATATTTATATCAGTTTGCAAAAATAGATAAACTGAATGACATTACCTTGAATATCGTACGTTAATTTTTTATTAATATTTATGCGACAGATAGGGCTAAAATGCTGATGCGTATGCCCGGAATCCCTGATAAAGCCTTTGCGCAAGCGGAAATCGTGGCTCCGGTTGTGATCACGTCGTCTATGAGCAGGATATGTTTGTTTTTTAAGCTTTCCGGATGAATGACATTAAAAATAGAACATACATTTAACCAACGGTCGTAAATGGCCTTACGAGTTTGGGTGCTTGTGTGGGTGGTGCGGGCCAGACTTTGCGTATCGATGGGGATATCCCATATGGAACGGATGCCGGAGGCGATCCATTCGGACTGGTTGTAACCTCTTTGCCGTTTTTTGCGGGGATGCAGGGGAACGGGGATAAGGAGGTCTACGGTACATATCGGGCTGTGATCCGCTTGGAGCTCTCTCGCTATCTGCCGTCCGAGTAGATAGCCCAGCTCTTTATTATCATGGTATTTGAGCGAGTGGATCAGGCATTGTACTTTTCCACCTTTCTCGTATCGTAGATAAGCGGTGGCGTATTCGATCCGGTCCTTTCCGATAAAAAGTTGCTCGACGGGGTTGTTCACCTGTTGATGATATCCCGTGTGCGGCAGATCACATAGGCATTTCAGGCAAATTTGTTCTTCTCCCTCGACGAGTGGTCGTTTACATATTTTACATAAGTTTGGGAAAAACAGGTTGAGCAGATTATTCCATGTCGTCGGCATAATCCTCGCAGTCTATTTCTTTGAATAATTGACTTAGGCAATCCAACGTGATCCGGCTTTCGAAACCTCGTCCGGCGGCGAAACGGAGTAACTTGTTGAATAGGTCCCGCTCGTCTTTTCCTTTGGTCGATTTCTTTTTGCTTTTTAGTAAATCGAGTAAGATGGAGCGGTATTCTCCCTCGTCGATGGCGGCGAGCGATTCTTCCCGGATCGGGGAGGGGATGTTTTTCTTATAAAGCTCGTAGCCTATTTTTACCCGTCCCCATTTATTGAATCGTAGCTTATCGTTCACGAAGAAACGGGTGTAACGGGATTCGTCGATAAACCGCTCTTTCAGCAAGCGGGCGATGATACGCTCGGAGGCGTCGGGGGGAAGTCCGGCGGCATCGATCTTTTTCTGTACGTCTTGTATGCAGCGTTCGGCGGCGGAGCAATAGGCGGCTGCCCGGTGCAACATCTCGGGTTCGGTTATCTCTTTCATATTTTCGCTTTTACGATACGGTCTTTCCCGTATAGATCTTGTATTAATTCGACTTCGGTGTAATTCTCTTGACGTAGCATCGCTACGGTCTCTTTTCCGCAAAGGGCATTGATCTCGAAGTAAAGATGCCCGCCTTCCACCAAATGCCTTTGTCCGAAGCGGGCGATGGCCCGGTAGAAGAGAAGCGGATCGTCGTCGGGAACGAACAAGGCTAGATGAGGCTCGTTCTCCAGAACGTTCGCTTCCATGGTCGCTTTCTCTCTATACATTATATAAGGGGGATTACTGACGATGCAGTTTAAGTTTCCTATAAGAGACGCTTCGGTTTCCTCCGTATGGGATTTTAGTTTCACGTACGTGAAAATTTTGTTTCTCGTACATGAAAATCTAGTTTCACGTACGTGAAAATTTTGTTTCTCTTGCATGAAACTGGAATAACCTTCGGAAAGGATATCCAATTCATGGAAGGATACGGAAACTTGATTCATACGGGCGTTCTCCTCGGCCATGGCGAGCGCTTCGGGTGATATATCCACCGCCGCTACCTCTGCCTTCGGAAGATGTTTCGCCAAGGAAATAGCGATACAGCCGCTTCCCGTACCAATATCTAATATACGAGGGGCTTGGCCTTGGTAGTCCGTGATGATCCGCTCGACCAACTCGGCGGTTTCCGGGCGGGGAATCAATACGTCCGGCGTCACCTTAAACTCCATCCCGTAAAAATCCGCTATGCCTAATAAGTATTGTATGGGCTTGTATAAACGCAGTCCTTCTACAATCTCCTTGATTTTAAATTTCTCCGTATCAGATAATTCTTTACCTTTGCCTAACAGGAGTTGATGGGTAGAAAGACCGCAAACACGTTCCATGATGAGCCGGACGAGCGCTTGGGCTTCGCCGGGAGGATAAATATCTTTGAGGGAATTTCGGATGTAGGCGATGGTCTCAGTCATATCTTACTCTTGTTTTATCGCGAAAGTAGTGTAAAAACCGTTTATATGCAAAGATTATGGTAGAGGTTGAAGAGAAATACATGGCTCGTTGCATCGAGTTGGCCAAAGGAGGGAGGGGAAATGTCAGTCCGAATCCGATGGTTGGTGCGGTGGTTGTGCATAAGGGCCGTATTATCGGTGAGGGATTTCACAGGAAATGTGGGGAGGCGCATGCCGAGGTGAATGCTATCGCTTCCGTGAAAGACGAGTCTTTGTTGAAAGACAGTACGATTTATGTGAGTCTGGAGCCTTGCTCTCATTATGGGAAGACGCCTCCTTGCGCCGAGTTGATTATCCGGAAAGGGATTCCACGGGTGGTGGTCGGTTGCTTGGATCCTTTTCCCGAGGTGTCGGGGCGAGGCGTGCGGATGTTGCGTGAGGCCGGTGTCGAGGTGGTCACAGGCGTGATGGAGGAAGAAGCCCGTGCGTTGAACAAGGCGTTTATGACGCTACAAATGAAAGGCCGTCCTTATATTATCTTGAAATGGGCGCAGAGCGAGGATGGGTTTATCGATCGTTTGCGTATGGACGTGTCGGAGCCGGTCACGGTTTTGTCTTCTCCGGAGACTTCCCGCTTGGTGCATAAACTTCGCTCGGAGGTGGCGGCTATCATGGTCGGTACACGGACCGCTTTATTGGATAATCCTTCATTGAACGTGCGCCATTGGTCCGGTAATTCTCCGGTTAGGGTCGTATTGGATCGCCGGCTCGTTATTCCCGATTCTTATCGGTTGCTGAATGGTTCCTCACGTACATTAATATTTACGGAGAAGGACGTAGAAAACCGAGAGAACGTGGAGTATATCCGGATAGATTTCGAGGGTCCGGTGATCCGGCAAGTGCTAGATCATCTTGCTGTCCGGAAGTTGGATTCCTTATTGGTGGAAGGTGGGGCCCAGTTGATTAATTCTTTCGTGGAAGCGGATGTATGGGACGAGGCGAGGGTGGAAACAGCTCCGGTTCGCCTGTATCAAGGGGTGCATGCGCCGATGCTTGGAAAGGAGGCTGTTAGCGGCATCTCCGGACGTTCTGTTATGAGCATTAAAAATCATAACTATGAAATTTTAAATCATAACGATGAGTTCGAAAAATCATAACTATGAATTTTAAGGCTCATATAATCAACTAAAATATTATAAATATTAGCAGGTATTAGGGTGAAAGCAAAAAATGTTTCTACTTTTGTGCCTTTATATGCGACAAACTTATGTTTTTGATGAAAAATAAATTAGTACTATTTATAACAGGTTGTTTTGCATTAGTGTTGTCTTCTTGTTTGAAATCAGAAGATGTCACTGATATAGAATTGGTTAAGAACTGCCAAATATCCTCTTTTAAGCTAAGTAGTGATTCTATCTCGGGGTTGGATACCGTGAAGTTTACGATCGACCAACTGACGGGGCGGATTTTTAACATTGACTCTCTGCCTTTTGGCACGAAGATCGAGAAAGTTGTTTGTACGATTACGGCAGCCAGTAGCTATGCGCTTAGCGGTATAGAGGTAAGCCCGTATGCTTATCCGGACTCTACTTATTACTTAAACAATTTATCAGACTCCATTAATTTCTCCGCTCCGGTAAAGTTCGTGGTTCATGCGTATGACCAAGTCACGACAAAAGTCTATATGGCGCAGGTGAATATCCATCAAGTGGTTCCGGACTCTATGGTTTGGAGTATGTACGCGAATCCTATGATTGGCATTACCGTGAAGGATCAGAAGGTGGTAACCTACGATTATAATGGATCGGAGAATTACTTTATGTATGTGAAACCCGCCGAGTCCGGTAAACCTTACCAATTATATTACGCTCCGGTAAGCGCGCCTAAGGGCTGGCAGTCATTATCCTTGACCGGTCTGCCTTCCGATGGGCTTTTGATCTCCCAGATTACCGAGTATAACAATGCTTTATATGTGCCGGCTACAAATGGCACTTTATATAGATCCGAGGATGGCTTGACTTGGAGGGCTGTAGAGAACGCCCCTTCCGTGAAATACGTTTTGGGTAGCGTGAAGCAGGGCACGAAACAGCCTTCCGCCTTAGCTACGATCGTGGATCAGGAAGGAAAGCTAGCGTTCTATGCGATGAACGAATCCATGGAGTGGATCGCCGGAGATGCGGTGCCTAGCGGATTCCCTGTTACCGGATTTAGCAATCTCCAATATGCCGCAATGTATCATGAGTACTTGATGACCGCCAGCGGACGTACCGTGGACAACCAAGTGGTTAATACGACTTGGGCGACCATGGATGGTATCTCTTGGGCGTTGATGGCTTCTGGTGACGCAAACTTCACGAAGCGTGAGGGAGCGATGATCACGAATTATGACGATAAGTTTTTCTTGATCGGAGGTATCGACGCTTCGAACAAGGCATTGAAAGATATGTATCAATCGATAGATTATGGTATTTCTTGGTCGTTGATCGACTCGATGGTGGTGTTACCGACCGACTATGCGGCGAGAGGCTTTTCCTCAATTATTGTGGATAAAGAGAATTTCGTGAACATTTTCGGAGGAAAAACCAGCACTGGTTCCAATGACTTGAACCAACTTTGGAGAGGCCGTATCAATCGTTTGATCCCGAAGGAATAGAAAAGTTCGATAGGAGATGTATAATTTTATGAGGCTTTTAGCGTTAGAAAAAGAAGTGTGGTATATATAACAGCAAGGCTTATGACTTCAACTTTTTTTCAGCGGCTTCTCATAATCATCCTATTAGCGGGTACGGTCCCTACGCTTTGGGCGCAGGAATATAAGTACGAGATCGGTGGTATGGCTGGTGGTGCCTTTTATATGGGTGACGCCAACAAGAATACGATATTTAAAGGAATGAATCCGGCGGTGGGAGCCGTGTTCCGGTATAACATCAACTTTCGTTGGGCCTTGAAAGCCAACTTGATGTGGGGACAGGTTTCCGGTAAGACCGAAGGTATGGAGAACGTTTTTCCGAATAATGCCCAAACCTCTTTCAACCGTAGTATCATGGAGTTGGGGGGACAGGCGGAGTTCAATTTTTTCCCGTATAGCGATAAGTTCGACTATGCGGGGGCGAAGCGTTTCTCTCCTTATGTCTTGGTGGGCATTGGGCTGACGGTGGCTCCGGGTGGTGGGAAGACTTTCGCCAGCCCGAATATTCCTTTAGGCGTGGGCATGAAATATAAGATCAAGAACCGCCTTAATTTAGGGTGCGAGTTCTCGTTTCGTAAGTTATTTGGCGATGGCCTAGAGGGAAAGGACATGTTGGACGATCCGTATGGTGTTAAGGGTAGCGCTCTTAAGAATAAAGATTGGTACTCTTTCTTGTTGTTGTCTGTTACATGGGATTTCGGCCCGAGGTGTCGTACTTGTAACAATGCGAAAAATATAAGTGAATATTAGTAAGATAAAAAATGTCGTTGATTGAGAAAATAGACAAGAATCGCTTGCCACGGCACGTGGCAATTATTATGGACGGGAACGGACGTTGGGCCAAGGCGAAGGGGAAAGACCGTAGCTTCGGGCATCAGGAAGGCGTTGTTTCGGTCCGTAAGATTATGGATGCGGTCACTCAACTCGGATTGAAATATCTGACGTTGTACACTTTCTCTACCGAGAACTGGAATCGTCCGGAAGAAGAGGTCCAAGCGCTGATGAGCTTGCTGGTCTCTGCCATTCACCGGGAGACTCCGGACATGATGAAGAAAAACGTTCGCCTTACCGCCATAGGCGATCTTTCCCGTTTGCGTGAGGATGCTTATAATACATTGCAAGAATGTATCGATACGACTTCGGCGAATACGGGAACCACACTTGTTCTGGCGCTTAGTTATTCTTCCCGGTGGGAGATCACCAGAGCGGCTAGGCAACTCGCCCAAGAGGTCTTGGAACAGAAAATAAACCCCAATGATATAACCGAGGCTATGGTCTCGGACCACTTGACGACCAAAAATATCCCCGATCCCGATCTTTTGATACGGACCGGAGGAGAGAAACGCATCAGTAACTTCTTGCTATGGCAGTTGTCATATGCTGAATTCTTCTTTACGGATGTGTTTTGGCCGGATTTCAGAGAAGAAGAGTTGTATGAGGCTATATTGTATTACCAGCAACGTGAGCGTCGTTTCGGTAAGACAAGTGAGCAATTAATCTTATAAACAATAGCTGTTATATGTACAAAAGAATAGTGCTGTTTTTTATTTGCTTGGGTTTCGCTTGCGGTGCGTTTGCCCAAGAAATAGACACTACCCAAGTTGAGGCGCCGGCAGAAGTGCCGGTCATTTCGTACTCGTTAGCTCCGAAGAAATACAAGATTGCGGATATAAAGATTACGGGTATCAAGAATTATGATGATTTTGTGTTGATCGGCTTCTCGGGCTTGTCGGTAGGCGATGAGATTACCGTACCGGGAGAGGAGATCACTACAGCAGTGAAGCGTTTTTGGAAACATGGCTTGTTTTCGGATGTGAAGATTTTGGCAACGAAGATCGAGGGCGACCAGATTTGGCTGGAGATCCAGCTGAAGCAGCGTCCGCGTATCTCGCAAGTCAATTACCACGGGATCAAGAAAGGCGAGCGTGAGGACTTGGAGGCGAAGCTGGGTTTGAAGAAAGGTTTTCAGGTGACACCGAACGTCATGGACCGTGCCAAGATCGTGATCCAGAAGTTCTTCGATGGCAAAGGCTTTAAGAACGTGGATGTCGAGATCGAGCAAAAGGACGATCCCGCGAATGAAGGCGAGGTGATCGTGGATATCAATATCGATAAGAATGAAAAGACCAAGATCCATCGTATCTATTTTGAGGGTAACGAAAAACTGACTGCCCGGGAGTTGAAGAAGGCGATGAAGAAGACGAACGAGAAGTTTAGCTTGCCGAACGACTGGAAAACCAGTATCATGGAGATGTTCAGCACGAAGAAGTTCACGACTGAGGAATATGAGAACGATAAGAAAAATATAATCGCTAAATATAACGAGCATGGTTATCGCGACGCCGTATTGTTGTTTGATAGCGTAGCGAACTTTAACGAGAAGAAGGTAGATATCTTCTTGAAAGTGGATGAAGGTGAGAAATACTATTTGAAAGATATTCGCTTCGTGGGTAATACGCAATATTCTACGGACTATTTGATGGCCGTGTTGGGTATGAAGCCAGGCGAGGTGTATAATCAAAAGAAATTGAACGAACGTTTGAGTACGGATGATGATGCCGTTTCGAATGTCTATTTTAATAACGGTTATTTGTTCTTCAACGCCGATCCGGTAGAGGTGGATGTAGCGAATGACTCTATCTCGTTAGAGATCCGTATCCAAGAGGGTCCGCAGGCGACGATCAACCGTATTATCATTAATGGTAATGACCGTTTGTATGAGGATATCGTTCGCCGTGAGTTGCGTACCAAGCCGGGTATGTTGTTCAGCCGTGACGACTTGATGCGTTCCGTTCGTGAGTTGGCCCAGATGGGACACTTCGACCCGGAAAACATGAATCCGGTGCCGCTGCCTGATCCTGAGAATGGAACCGTGGATATTGAGTATAACTTGGTTTCCAAGGCGAATGACCAGATCGAGTTCTCCGCTGGTTGGGGACAGACGGGTGTGATCGGTAAGTTAAGTTTGAAGTTTACGAACTTCTCTATGAAGAACTTCTTGAACCCGAAAACCTATAAGGGCATCATCCCGCAAGGTGAGGGACAGACATTGACCTTGAGCGGCCAGACGAACGGGCGTTACTATCAGGCTTACAGCATCTCCTTCATGGATCCTTGGTTCGGCGGTAAACGACCGAATACATTGTCTGTCAGCGCTTATTTCTCAAAGCAAACCGATATCAGTAGCAATTACTTGACCAATTCCGGTTATGGTTATGGCTATCCGGGCTATGGCTATGGTTATCCCGGTTATTATGGGGGCGGTTATGGCTATGGTAGCAACTATTACGGCAACTATGGTTACAATAATAGTTATGAGTATGCTTACGACCCGGATAAGTCTATCATGATGTTCGGTTTAGCGGCTGGTTATGGTAAACGCTTGAATTGGCCGGATGACTACTTCCAGTTCATGGCGACGTTGAACTATCAGCTGTATATGATGCATGATTGGGATTATTTCTTGGTTAATAACGGAAATTGCCATAATATCAACTTGGAGTTGATGTTGCAACGTAATTCTATCGATAACCCGTTGTATACTCGTAAGGGTTCACAATTCATGTTGTCTGTAGCTGCTACGCCTCCTTACTCTTTATTCGATGGTAAGGATTATGCGTCGATGTCAAGCTCAGACCCGGATAAGTATAAATTCATCGAGTATCATAAATGGAAGTTCAAAGCGAAGATCTTCTCTCCGTTGGCTCCGTTGACCGTGAAACGTACGCCGGTATTGATGACCCGTGTTGAGTATGGTTTCTTAGGTACTTATAATAAAAATAAGAAGTCTCCGTTCGAGACCTTCTATATGGGTGGTGACGGTATGAGTGGTTACTCCAGTACCTATGCTCAGGAAACGATCGGTTTGAGAGGTTATGAGAATGGTAGTATCGCCGGTAATGGTGGTTACAACTCTTATGGATACGCTTATTCTCGTTTGGCTATGGAGTTGAGATATCCGTTCTTGCTGGAGCCTTCCTCTACGATCTACGGATTGGTATTTGTGGAGGCTGGTAACGCTTGGACTGATTTGAAGAATTTTAATCCGTTTAACTTGAAACGTTCCGCTGGTGTCGGTGTCCGTATATTCTTGCCGATGATCGGTTTGATGGGACTCGACTGGGCTTATGGTTTCGACGAGCCGAATTATGGATCTAATGGTAAACGTAGCGGTAGTAACCTGCACTTTATCATCGGACAGGAATTCTAAAATATAGATCGGGTATAGCTTCGTATGTAGAGACGGGGCGTGTTCCGTATGTGGAGACGGGGCACGCCCCGTCTCTACATTTAAATAAATACTTTTAACGAATATTGGTAGGCTGTAAGTAAACCCTCTGTTATATTTGCAGTCATAAAGTAGAACTATAAATAAAGAGAGTATGAAAAAGATTATCACATTGAGCTGTCTGATGTTGCTTTGTTCTTTTGTCGGCATGGCACAGAAGTTCGCTTTAATCGACATGGAATATATATTGAAGAATATTCCGGCTTACGAAATGACCAATGAGCAGTTGAGCCAAGTTTCCAAGAAATGGCAAAATGAGGTGGAAGCGATTCAGCAAGAAGCTCAGAATATGTATAAGAATTATCAGAGCGATCTGGTATTCCTCTCCGCCGAGATGAAAACGAAACGTGAGGAAGAGATCGTGAAGAAAGAGCAAGAGGCGCAAGATCTGAAACGTAAATATTTCGGTCCTGAGGGTGAGTTATATAAGAAACGCGAGAGTTTGATGAAACCGATTCAAGACGAGGTGTATAATGCGGTGAAAGAAATCTCGGAAGACAAGGGATATCAAATTGTTTGGGATCGAGCTTCTGCCATGAGCATTATTTTCGCTTCGCCAAAGATCGATATCAGTAATGAAGTGCTGATTAAGTTAGGATATTCAAAATAAATGCTTACATTTGTGCGCTTTATGCATGAAAAGTGTGAAAGCTTGATTAATAACAAAGTAATTATATAGTAAAAATGAAGAAACTTATTGTTTTATTGTTGATGATTCTCCCGTTGGGAGCTATCGCTCAGGAAGTTAAAATTGCGTTTGTAAAAACTCAAGAGGTGTTTATGGCTATGCCGGAGGTATCTGGTATGGAAAAACAAATGGCAGACTTGAATGAGAAATATAGAGTTGAATTGAAGCAAATGCAAGATGAATACCAAAAGAAATATTCAGACTTCGTAGCGCAGCAAGATTCATTGACAGAAAATATCAAGTTGAGAAGAATGCAAGAGATTCAAGATATCCAAGAACGTATGGATAACTTCGTTCAGGTAGCTCAGCAAGACGTACAAAAGAAACAACAAGAATTGTTGCAACCGATCCAACAGAAGTTGCACGAGGCTATCCAGAAGGTAGGCGAGGAGAAGGGATATACGTATATCATCGATCCGGCAGCTTTGCTTTATACGGGTACTAACGCGGTAGACGCAACTCCGTTTGTTCGTACGAAACTCGGTTTGTAATTAGCGAGAAAATTTATTCTATAGAATAAAAGAGGGGGTGTTTTCCGAAAGGATTGCACCCTTTGTACTTTATAAAAGAAGGTTTCTGATATGTTTCCACAAACTCCCGGTCCGATCGGTCTTTTTGATTCAGGTTATGGCGGACTTACGATTTTCGATAAGATTCATCAGTTGATGCCCGGTTATGATTACGTTTATCTGGGCGATAACGCACGTTCTCCTTATGGAACCCGTTCGTTCGAGGTTGTTTATCAATTTACCCGTCAGGCGGTATCGCGCTTGTTTGAGTCGGGTTGCCAATTGGTGATCTTGGCTTGTAATACGGCATCGGCGAAAGCGCTTCGTACGATCCAACAAAAAGACTTGCCTACATGGGATCCCAATCGTCGTGTATTGGGAGTCATCCGTCCTACAGTTGAGTTAGTGGATACAATCAGCCGTACCAAACATATCGGTATCGTAGGTACGAGCGGTACGATTACGTCCAATTCTTATACGATCGAGATCGGCAGGATGTATCCACATATCCAAGTGACAGGCGAGGCTTGCCCCATGTGGGTTCCTTTGGTGGAGAATAATGAGTTTAATTCCCCGGGAGCGGATTATTTCGTGAAAAAGCATATCGACCATCTATTATCCGTAGATCCGCAAATCGATACGCTTATCTTGGGATGTACTCACTATCCCCTTTTGATGGATAAGATCCGTGCTTTTCTTCCTTCCGGCATCACTCTATTCTCGCAAGGCGAGCATGTAGCGGAGAGTTTGCGAGATTATTTAGGGCGTCACCCGGAAATGGATCGTAAACTCACGAAGGGAGGAAGTTGCCGTTTTCTTACCACGGAGTCGGCAGAGAAGTTTTCTGAGGCGGCCTCTATCTTCATGAATACTCCGGTCTCGGTTTCCCAGATCGAGCTATAACGCCCCTAGGCCCTATGAGGGAGATGTATATGAACGCTATTTATACTTCCCTCCTTCCTTATGAATACTTGAAAGATATCGGATGAATTCATTTGAATATCTAGTATAATTCTACAGATCACGCCGTGGTCTGTAGAGTTCACGGCGTGGTTTGTATAGTTCACGTTGTGGTCTGTACAGACCATGACGTGAATTAGAAAATAAAACAAGGAGCGAGAACGTATAGGTATAGAAAGAAATAGGTATAATACCTTATCCTATCTTAAATTCTTGCCGGACGTCTGCCTTCTACGGAAAAGTTAGATGCTTTCTTATTGGATGCTCTTTCCGAAAGGAGCCAAGGCTAAAGCTGCCATCTTAAAATGTTGCATGCCGAAAGGGATGCCGATGATCGTGATACATAGCAAAAGGCCGAATCCCAGATGCGTAAGGCAAATCCAAAAGCCTCCGACGAATATCCAGATAATGTTCATGATAAGTGACAAGCATCCTCCGGAATTCCCCTCGTCTACGACACGGCTGCCAAAAGGCCATAAAGCCAGTATCGCTAATTTTAAGGTCTGGAGGCCAAAAGGTATACCAATGATCGTTATCATTAGTATTAGGCTGGATATCAGATATTCTACACTTGTTATAATCCCTCCGAAGAGTAACCATATTATATTCCCCAAGAATTTCATACGCTAGTTATTTAAATGGTTGATACTATCTTTCTCATATATAACAGATGCTTTACTAACTGTGGCTACATGAAAGCTATCTATTTCCGCCAAGATTTGCCGCTTAACGAAAGCGAAACTATCCCTATAGGCCGGTTTCACCGGTTCAGAAGGGGGAGCTTCCATTTTTAGCGGATCGATAGGTTGCCCGTTCTTATGGACACGGAAGTCTAGGTGCGGCCCGGTAGAGAGTCCGGTGGAGCCTACATAAGCGATCTCTTGGCCTTGTTGCACATGGCTGCCTACTTGGATTCCTTTGGCGAAGCGGCTTAAGTGCATATAAGTCGTGGTGTATACGGAGTTATGTTTCACTTTCAGGAAATTGCCCCCGCCGTTTTGATATCCCTTGGCGATAACCGTACCAGCTCCGATGCTGCGTACCGGTGTACCGGTCGGTGCCGCGTAATCAACCCCATGATGCGCCCGGTATCGTTTGAGGATCGGGTGGAAACGGGCGTTCGTAAAACGGGATGTGATCCGGAAAAAGTCTAATGGGGCTTTCAAGAACGCTTTGCGAAGGCTGTTCCCTTCCTCATCAAAGTATTCGAAGATACTGTCTTGGGTGAAAGGAATCGCTACAAACTCTTTGCCTTGATGCGTAAAGATCGCCCCCTCGATAGAGGCGATGCTCAAGGCGGTGGTATCGTCGATGTAAGCCTCATTGTATAGAACCTTGAATGAGTCTCCATCTTTGATATCGAAGAAATCGATTTGCCAAGCGTACACGTCCGATATCTTGATCGCCAGATACGGATCACCTCCATTGGCCTTGATCACGTTCCATAGGGAAGAGTTTAAGACTCCTTCCGTATATTTTTTCTTGAGGGTGATCGGCTTATTAAATTCATAGGCGTTGATCGTATCTCCGGTCAAGTCGATTACGGCATAATCGGTCAGCGACTTGGCGAAGGCGATATATCGGATCGTCTCTAAGGAATCTACCGTGGAAAATGTGTAATAATGCATGCCGGCTCGCAGTTTCGTCGGATCGAGGACATGGGTGGATGCCCTGCTGATACTGTCTGCTTTCAAGGCCGTGAAGCCCAGCCCGGAGAAGATGGAGGCGGGATTATCCCCGTTTTTCATCAAATACTCTTTTACGTCCAAGGAATCGATACAGATGCCGTATTGATACAGATGTTGTGAGCTATCCACCCACTGCGTATCCATGTCCGCGTCTTCCGTGGGCTGTTGGGGCTGTTTGCAGGAGAAACAACTCATCAACATGACTAATACGATACATATAGGTAGTTTCTTGTCCATTTGTCTTCGTTTGTTCATCAAAAATTATTCAACCGGATACAAACTTACGGAAAATAATAGAAATAGCGAAACCTATTTAGCGTAAAGCTTTGTACCTTCGCGGACTCGTAAAAAGGTGTTTAGGTAGAAAGCAGATCAATGGACATGTATAGACTATTCCGTGCCCCGAGAGGGCTGAGAGGTAAATTATTTAAATTAACAGGGCCTATCTTTCTGGAAACCTTGCTGATGTTGACTTTAGGCGTGGTGGATACGCTTATGTTGAGCCATCATTCCGATAATGCGGTGGCAGCGGTAGGTGTGGTTAATCAATTGCTGAACATGGTATTCCTGCTGTTCAATATTACCACGACCGGAACTTCCGTCATGTGCGCCCTTTATTTCGGGGCGAAAGATAATAAGAGTTTTATTCAGGTGTTAGGAACCTCCTTGTTGTTTAACGCCGGCGTAGGTTGCTTGATCAGCTTGATGCTTTTCTTGTTCGGTAGGGAGATGTTGGTCCTGATGGATATCCGTCCGGATCTGATGCCGGACGCTGAGACTTATATGCACATTGTCGGAGGGTTCGGCTTCTTCCAAGCGGTTAGTTTTACGATATCGGCGGTGCTCCGTGCGGCGAACAAGCCGAATTACGCGATGCAGGTGACCTTGCTGATCAATGTATTGAATGTGTTTGGAAATTATGCGTTGATATTTGGCCATTTCGGTTTCCCTGCCCTCGGTGTACAAGGAGCGGCTATCTCTACCTCTGTTTGCCGGGGAGTGGCGATGACACTTTTGTTTATCATGCTGTTCAAGCGGTTGGTGCCTCGTATCCCTTTGGCTTATTTCCGTCCGTTCCCGTTTCAGAAGTTGAAAGATGTGTTGAAGATCGGCTTACCTTCGGCAGCGGAACAAATCTCGTATGATGCCTCGCAGGTGACGATTGTCTACTTTATCAATATGCTGGGTAATGAGTACTTGACAGCTCGTGTTTATGTGATGAATATCGTGATAATCGGCTATATCTTTTCTTTGTCGATCGCGCAAGCTACTTCTATTTGTACCGGCAATTTGGTGGGCGCGAGGAAGAAGCAAGCCGCTTATTTATTGAGTTGGTATGCTTGGAGGAGGTCGTTGCTGATTACGTTAGTCGCTAGTACCGGGGTTTATCTGCTGGGACGTCCTTTATTGGGGATATTTACTGAGAATCAAGCAATCATAACGATCGCGATGGGAGCCTTGCTGGTAGATGTACTCTTGGAGCAAGGGCGGGCCACGGTACTGCTGTTCTTATTCTGCTTGCGTTCGGTAGGCGACGTCGTGGTCCCGGTAATTATCGAGTTATTCTGTATGTGGTTCTTTGCCGTGTTCTGCGGGTATATGTTCGGTATCGTGTTCGGATTAGGCTTAGCGGGGATGTGGTTCGCTTTTGCTTTGGACGAGTGTTCCAGGGGAGCGGTACTCTGTTTGCGATGGCGAACGCAGAAGTGGAAAAAGAGGATGTTAATCAAGAATCCTGTTAATATAAGCTAAAACAGGGTGTTCTTGGGAACATTTCGCCTTCTATTTGCGTCTTACTAATTACAATAGATATTTTATAAAAGATTATGATGAAGATGAAAAAGGTATTGTTTTATGCGTTTTTGCTTCCCGCTTTCGTTGGGATGATGTTTTCTTGTTCAGACGTCAAGACAGATGTGAAGAAGTTGGAAGGTAAATGGAATGTGGTAGAAGTGAAAGGTGAGAAAGTCTTGGAAGAAGGCCTGCCGCAGATGGACTTCAATATGGCTGAGAAGAAATTACATGGAAATACAGGCTGTAATTTATTCAATACGACGATCACGTTAGATCCGGAAGATGTATCTTCTATTACGATCGCTCCGGGCGCTACAACTATGATGGCTTGTCCGAATATGGATTTGGAGACGAGCGTGCTTCAATCGATGGATCAGGTTCGTTCCGTGAAGGGCGGAAAAGATGAGAATGAGATGTTGCTGGTAGACCAAGATGGTAATGTATTATTAGTATTGGAGAGAAATTAATGCGAAAAGGTCTTTTTTATATTTGCCTGCTTTTGGTAGGCGTCGGTTTGTTCGCCGGCTGTAAATCCAAGAAAGCGGTGGTAGCTTCTTTCTCGGATCTGGATGGTGAATGGGGTGTCGTGGAGATGAACGGTAAGACGTTGAATCCCGAGGAGACTCATCAGGTTTTGGTGTTCGACGTGGCTCGTCAAGGGCTTTCGGGAAATGCCGGTTGCAATCGGTTGATGGGGAAGATCGAATATAATGATGCTTATAGAAATATCATTAAGTTCCCACAGGTAGCGACTACCCGAATGGCTTGCCCGGATATGAGCGGCGAACGTGAGTTGCTGGAAGCGCTTAATAAGGTGGTGCGCTTTGAGGCACAGGGTGAGGCGGCTCCTGTTTCGGAAATCGCTTTGTTCGGGACCAATAATGATAAGTTGTTGGTGATCAAAAAGCAAAAATAAAATCACCCAGTTGTAGAGACGGGGCACGCCCCGTCTCTACAACTGGGTATTAATATTTGAAACTATAACGGAATCCTGCCTTAAACCAAATACCCGGTTGGGGGATATTTCCCAGATCATAATAAGTGGAATTGAGCAGATTATTTAACTCCGCATATAGATTTAACCGCTGATATTCCCAATTTACTTTCATATCTACTAAGCAATAAGGAGCGTAAGGTTCCTCATAAGCCGGCTTAAGATTCTCGTATTTAGTATAACTACCTGCCCGGTCTTGCCAACGGACATACCAAGTGGCCGAAAAACCTTTCCAGATAGAATGGCTTAATTGAGCCGTGAACTTGTGCTTCAGATAATCTAACGCATAATTCGATATATACCCCTCACTATCCTTGTCTTGATGGATAAACGCATATCCCAGTTCTATTTTCCGGATAAAGAACCGTTCGTTGCCCAGTTCCCTCGGTAATAAACTCAGGTTAGTCTCGAAACCAAGGTTATCGACTTTTGTCAGATTTTGGCTTTCCCAGATATCTTCCGGTTTCTCTTTCACCCAATCGATCATGTTCTTGCCTTTTCGGTAAAAGCCGGCTATATGAGCCCGGAGGAAGTAAGTGTTGTATTTCAGTCCGACCTCGAATGCTTCGCTTTCCTCCGGTTTTAGGTCCGGATTTCCTTTATTCGTCTTACCCTCATAATAAAGATCGGTGAAAGTCGGCATACGCAATGCCCGGTTCCAGCTCCCATACAGACGGACATTGTCCCCGATACGGAAACTGGCATCTATTCCGGGATAGAAATGAATCCCTTCGTTTAAGGCCGAATTATAGTTTGCCAAGACCCCGACTGACAACGTGAAGCGGCGTAATAATACGTTATGCTCAAGAAAGTAGCTGATGTTACTTCGGTTATCGCTTTTTAGATATTGCCCCTCTTTCTCGAAAGGAACATTTTGCGGTTCCTTCATCGGCTTGCCTAATACATTACTCTTTACTCCCTCGTTTCGGAATTCCACGCCCATACTGGTTCTTCCTAGTTTCCACTGTGTCGTGGCGTTGAGGTTGGCTCCGAATACTTCCGTCTCATGGTAATTATGCCCGGTATACCAATCGGCAGGATCGCTACGGAACAACTCGTACCGGTCGAAATGTCGGGTCCAGTATACCTTGGGGGTGAACTTGATTTTGCCATGTGTTTCTCCTCCGGCGGAGAGGAAGAAGCGGCGAGTCTTGTCGTATTGGTTGGGGTAGGAAGCGGAGTAGAAGCTATTCGCTCCATAACCTTTGTCGTTGTATCCAGCTTGGAATTGGAAATCGGTCTCCTCGCTTTTAAGTTCCGATTGCCAAAAAAGATTTAATTGTTTGAAGTCTGTATTGTCTATATACCCTCCGGACGAGGCATACCCTGCGGAAAGGCGCTGTCCGAAATGAGTGGTCGCATGATTGATGGCAGCTTCCAGTTTCCAGAGCTTATGCATTCCAGCGTAATTGTCGGTCGAGATCCTGTTCTCTTTTCCTGTTTTCGTGATGATATTGATCGCTCCGGCGAAAGCGCTGGCCCCGAATATACGGGAAGAAGGGCCGGATACCACCTCGATGCGCTCTATGTCCGAGAGATTCACCGGGAGGTCAAAACTATAATGGCCGGTTTGTGGGTTGGAGAGGTTGACCCCGTTTAAGAGAACCGCTATTTGGTCGAACGTCCCTCCCCGGATGGAGATATCGGCTTGGGTGCCTCCTTCTCCTCGTTGCCGGACGTCTATTCCCGCGGCATATTCTAAAAGATCTTGGATACTGGTGACAGGCGCCGCCGCGATCTCACGGGCGGGAATGACTGTCACGATCTTGGTCGCTTGGTTCCGTGCGATAGGCGCACGGGAGGCGGTAACTTCTACCTCTTCCAGCTCTACGGAAGCTTCCTCGCCGGTCCGGTTAGGCTCGATTACCTTTTGGGCTTGCGCCGTGTCGGGCAGGGCAAATAGTAACGTGCTTGCTGTTACGACTCCAATGTTAATGACTTTGTGCATACTCCGGAACGCGGCGTAACGTTTCCGGTCGAATCGGCGGAAACGTACGGCGACTTGGGTATGCGATTCCCAATAATTCATTCGTTCTTATTTTTTATTTTGAGTAGGATAGTCCGGATAAAGTAAATACTTTTTACGCATGGCCTTGTATTGATCCAGCTCGGGTTTCCAACTTTCCCGGATCTCTTTCTCGGATAAGCCCCTTACGATCTGGTAGCGGAGCTGCTTCGTGCCTGCCAATAAATCGAACCAGTTCGGACGGGAGAAGAAAAAGGCTTGATCCTTTCCCGCTTTATTGTAGAAGTCGAGGAAGAATCGCAAGGTTAATCCTCCTTCGAACGGATATTCCCGCAGATCGATGCCGTAACATACTTTATCCTTTTGCAAGGGATTGGTATCGAATCCGGGCAAGGAGGTCGGGGTAAAAGTGAAATCCCCGTATTTAGGATCCGGGAAACCTAGTACTTGAAACGGATAATAGGTTCCTCTTCCCACGCTAACGTTCGTAGCCTCAAAAAAGCAAAGCGACGGATACAGGCGGATAGACTGGTCATTCGGGAGGTTCGGAGAGGGCTTGACCGGCAACCAATAGGGATCTCCGTGTTTCCAATTCTCCATCTTTACGATCTTTAACCGGCAGGTATCGGGCGTACTTTTCAGCCAGCCTTCCTTATTGATCATCCATGCCAATTCTCCTACGGTCAAGCCGTGCAAGATCGGGAGCGGATCGACACCGACGAAAGACTCGAATCCTTTCTGGCGGATCGGCCCGTCTACGAAGTCATTCGGGTTCGGGCGATCCAACACGATAAACTCTTTGTTGTTTTCGGCGCAGGCTTCCATCACGTAATGCATCGTGCTGATATAGGTATAGAAACGGGCACCTACATCTTGTATATCGAAAACAATTACGTCGAGGTCGCCCAGTTGCTCGGCGGACGGTTTCTTGTTTTTCCCATAAATAGAGATGATGGGGATGCCTGTTTTCAAGTCTCGGCTATCTTTTATCTCCTCTCCGGCATCACCGGTTCCCCGGAATCCATGTTCCGGAGCGAACACCTTCTTAACGTCTATGCCTTCCGCTACTAGCGCATCTAATAAATGAATCTGCCGCTTTTCCAAAATGGAAGTCTGGTTGACCACTAATCCTACCCGCTTACCCTTCAGTAAACGAGTGACGACATCCATCCGCTCGGCACCTAGCTTTAACGGGGCGTTTTGTGAATAGACCGTTGGCGTCAGGCTAAAAAGTATGACTAGAAATATAAAGATCTGTTTCATTACATATATAATAACTGTATACTAACCGCAAAAGTACGAAATGTTTTTCACAGAAAGTTTATACTTTTGAGGCGAATAACAGACAATACTAAGAATATGAATGTAAAAACACTTTTTTATGCGGTAGCCTTCTTGAGTTTGTCGTGGGCGTCTTTCACCTATGCGCAAGATGTCCTGCCGGAATATACGCAAGCACGCCGTTTCGCCCCGTCGAATGCGGAACAGTTACTTTTCTCTTATACCCTTACCCCCAATTATTTTAATAATAGTGACAAATTCTGGTACGAGTATAAGACGAGTGAGGGGACAAACTGGTATCTGGTGGACCCCGATTCGAGAAATAAACGATTATTATTCGATCGGGATGAGTTGGCGGCACAGATAAGCGAGATCGTGAGAGAGCCTTTTACCGGACAACAACTTCCTATCGAAGATTTACGCTTAAAGGAAGATGATCGCACGTTTACTTTCTCGATAAAGGGTACGAACGGGAACTATTTTTTCTCGTATGATTATCCGTCCTCCCGGTTGACTCGGATTACGAAAAACGAGATTCCTGCTAAAATCCGTTGGGCGAATATATCGCCGGATAAAAAGCGGGTCGTCTTCGCGAAAGATCTGAATCTGTATGTCATGAGTTATGAGGATTATGAGAAAGCCGTGAAGAATCCGGAGGATAAGACGATATCCGAGATCGCCTTGACTACGGATGGCGAAAAAGATTTTGGCTTTGGTATGCCCCGGACCTTCTTGAATACCGATACTTTATGTGACCATAAGCGGAAATATGTAATGGGGAACTGGTCTCCCGATGGTCGTTATTTCGTCGCGACTTTGTCGGATCAACGTGAGGTGCAAGATTTATGGGTGATTAACTCGATCGCCAAACCTCGTCCTACACTTGAGACCTATAAATATCAGATGCCGGGAGAGGCGGGTTCTCCAATCGTTCATTTATATCTCTTTGATTTGGAAAATGCCGGAAAGCGGAAAGAAATCCGGGTGGATTGTTTTAAAGATCAAATAATTAATCTAGCCTCCAAACCGGATAAGGAGCGTACGGGACTCACTCGGAACTCGATCTGGTTGGGAGATAACCAGACCTTCTATTTGACCCGTGTCAGCCGGGATATGAAACGGGTGGATATCTGTTCGTATACGATCGGGGAGGATTCGGTAAAAGCGATCATTGAGGAACGTCTAAATACCTCTATGGAAACCCGCCCGCTAGCGATGACCGATAATGGTAAGGAATTGATCCATTGGAGCGAACGGGATGGTTGGGCGCATCTGTATCTATATGACGCGCAAGGAAATTTGAAAAACCGTATCACCAAAGGACCTTGGCATGTGGACGCCATCGTAGACGTGGACAGTAAGAATCGAGTCGTTTACTTCAAGGCGAATGCCCGGGAAAAGGGAGATACGACTCCTTATTACGAGCATTTGTATCGGGTGAATCTGGATGGTTCGGGCTTAAAGCTGATTACTCCGGGCGATTATTTCCACCTGGTCTCTATGGATAAATCCATGCGATATATCGTGGATAACTATTCTCGTGTCAATACGATCCCGGCTACGGCATTGTATGATAACCAAGGTAACCGATTGATGACCTTGGAGGAGAGTGACTTCTCCCAATTATTCATGGCAGGTTATAAATTCCCTGAGCCTTTTTCGGTAAAGGCGGCCGACGGGGTGACCGATTTGTATGGTGTCATGTATAAGCCTTTTGATTTTGATTCCACGAAAGTATATCCGGTCATTAACTATGTATACCCCGGACCGCAACAGGAGGGAACTTTCTTTCGCTACATCCCGATGAATCCTCGTACGGATCGTTTGGCGCAAGCCGGATTTGTCGTGGTGTGCATGGGACATAGGGGAGGGCATCCCAGTCGCTCCAAGTGGTATCATAATTATGGATATGGAAATTTGCGTGATTATCCGATGGCGGATCATAAAGTAGCTATTGAGCAGTTGTGCGCTCGATATAAATTCATGGATATCAACCGGGTCGGCATACACGGACACTCCGGTGGCGGTTTCATGTCTACAGCGGCTATGCTGCTTTATCCGGATTTCTTTAAGGTAGCGGTATCTTGTGCCGGCAATCATGACAATAACATTTATAACCGGTGGTGGGGAGAGAAACATCATGGGGTAAAGGAGATCACGGATGATATGGGAAATATCTCGTTCGATATTCGCATCCCGACCAATCAGGAATTGGCGAGGAATTTGAAAGGCCATCTGTTATTGATCCATGGCGATATCGATAATAATGTGCATCCGGCGAATACCATTGTTGTCGTGGACGAGTTGATCAAGGCTGGCAAACGCTTTGATATGTTGATCGTACCGGGAAAACGTCATCATTTTGATGACTATAATGAGTATTATTACTGGCGGATGGTCGATTACTTCTCTGAGTATTTGAGAGGCGAACGGGAAACAGGTGCGGATATAAAAGATTTGAAACTGGGCAATTGGTTTCAGGGGTATCAGTGATGAGAAGTAGTATATGTGAGAGAGATTGTTTATTTTTGTCTCGCAAAAAAATAAATAGGATGAAACCTCTTGATATAATAAAGAAATATTATCCGGAAAGTTCGGATGCCTACCGGATTTTGGTGACTCATAGCCGCAGCGTGGCGGATAAGGCATTAGCATTGGCCCGTTTGCATCCGGAGATGAATCTGGATCTGACTTTTATTGAGGAAGCGGCGATGTTGCATGACATAGGGATCTTTTTGTGTAACGCACCGGATATCGATTGCCATGGGGAGGCCGATTATATCTGCCATGGCTATCTGGGAGCCGATTTAATGCGGAAAGAGGGGTATCCTCGCCACGCCTTAGTTTGCGAGAGGCATACGGGAACGGGGCTTTCGCTTGCCATGATCGAGGAACGGAACCTGCCTGTTCCACATCGGGATATGCGTCCCGTGTCATTGGAAGAACAATTGATCTGTTTCGCTGATAAATTCTTTAGCAAGACTAAATTGACGAAAGAGAAACCGGCTGATAAGATAAAACAGAGCTTATCCAAGTATGGAAATGAGACAGTTGAGCAGTTTGAACACTGGTGTAAACTCTTTTTAGGGGAATAAAAGCATAAGGGCTCGTTTATTTATTATACATTTGCACGCTGTAACACACTGCAAAGAACGAAGTAATGTTTTTGATATATAGAGTCCTAATCATTCTATTCGTTTTCCTCTTGGGAGGCTTGGGCGTGCAGGCGCAGGAGATTGTCGCTCCTGCCGATAGCTTGGCGCAGACTGATTCTCTCTTGGTGGCTCCTACGGATAGTACAACGTTAGCGGGAGATTCGATTCCAGAAAAGCAGACCGGGCTAGATGCTCCGGTCAGTTATCAAGCGACCGATTCTATCGTGATGACGGCTGGCAACTGGGCATATCTTTACGGGGAAGGCGATGTCAAATACCAGAATATCGAGCTGCAGTCCGAATTGATTGAGATGAATATGGATAGTAGCATCGTGTTCGCTAAGTTTGGACTCGACTCTATCGGGCAGGAGTTTGGCTATCCGTTGTTTAAGGAGGGCGATCAGCAGTATGAGTCGAAGACGATGCGGTATAATTTTGGTACCAAGAAAGGATATATCACGGACGTGATTACCCAGCAGGGCGAAGGGTATGTTACCGCCGGGCGAACGAAAAAGATGGAAGGGGATATCTTGAACATGGTGGGTGGTAAGTATACGACCTGCGACGAGCATGAGCATCCTCACTTTTACATCCAGATGACGAAAGCGAAGGTGCGCCCGAAAAAGAATATCGTAACGGGTCCGGTCTATCTGGTCTTGGAGGACGTGCCGTTGTATCCGATCGGGTTACCTTTCTGTTTCTTCCCGTTCTCGAGTACATATTCATCCGGTATTATTATGCCGACTTTCGGAGACGAGTCTACCAGAGGTTTCTTCTTGCGTGACGGTGGATATTATTTCGCCTTGAGCGATTATATGGACTTGGCTTTGTTGGGAGAGATTTATACCAAGGGATCTTGGGGATTGTCGGCCAAGTCGGCTTACCGCAAACGTTATAAATTCTCGGGCAGTTTTAATGCTTCTTATTTGGTGACGAAATTGGGAGATAAGGGCTTGCCAGACTATAATTTATCCAAGGACTTCAAGGTTAACTGGACGCATACGCAAGACCCTAAGGCGAATCCTTATCTGTCTTTCTCGGCGAGCGTAAACTTCTCGACCTCTTCGTATGACCGTAATAATCAGAACAGTTTATACCCGAATGCGAATGGATATGCCGATGTGAACCAGAATACGAAGAGTTCATCCATCAACGTAACGAAACGTTTCCCGAATAACCCGTTCACGATCTCCGGTACGATGAGTATAAACCAGACGACCCGTGATTCTTCTATCGCCGTGACCTTGCCTAGCATGACGGTTACGATGAGTCGTATCTTCCCTTTCAAGCGGAAACATCCGGTCGGGAAGGAGCGTTGGTACGAGAAGATCTCCATGAGTTATTCCGGTACGTTTAGTAATAGTATAACGACAAAAGAAAACTTATTATTCAAATCGAATTTGATCAAAGATTGGCAGAATGCTATGCAGCACTCGATTCCGGTAAGCGCTACATTCTCCGTGCTCAAGTACTTGAATATTTCTCCCTCTTTCAATTATAAGGAACGTTGGTACACCAGCAAGATCGAACAGGAATATGATACGCAGAAACAGGCTTTGGTAGCCCGCGACACTACGTATGGTTTTTATCGTATTTACGATTTTAACGCTTCTATCTCTGCGTCTACTACCTTGTATGGTTTTTATAAACCGTTGCCATTCTTGGGTAATAAGGTTGAGATGATCCGTCACCGCTTCGAGCCGTCTATTACGGTAAGCGCCCAGCCGGACTTCGCTTCTTCTCGTTTTGGTTTTTATGAGACTTATGTATATCAAGACGCGAATGGTGAGGATCGTGAATATACGTATTCTCCGTTCGCTCATAATATGTATGGCGTTCCGGGAACGGGAAAACAAGGAAATATCAGTTTTGACGTAAATAACAATATCGAGATGAAGGTGCGTTCGGATAAGGACTCTACTGGATTCAAGAAAATTAGTCTGATCGATAAGCTGTCGTTAGGCATGAGTTATAATATGGCGGCGGATTCATTTAAGTGGAGTGACTTGAGTGTCGGTTTACGTTTGAAATTATCCAAGAGTTATACGTTGAACTTGAATGGTCAGTTCGATACCTATACGTACGATGAGAATGGGCATCGTGTCGATATTCCCCGTTGGAAAGCAGGCAAGGGTATTGGCCGTTTGAGAGGGACTAGCACCAGTTTTTCTTATACATTTAATAATGATACGTTCAAGAAGTTGTTTGGAGGAGGTGATAGCTCATCGGATAAATCCGGGAATCAATCGGCTTCCACGGATCCGAATGCAGATCCGGATGGATTGAACCCGGATGGAGAAGGAGAGGGCGAGAATAAGGAAAGTGGTGGCCGTCTGTTGGGCAAAAAGAAAGAGACCGGTGAGACAGATGCCGATGGCTATTTAATTTCCAAGATTCCTTGGAGCCTCTCGTTTAGTTATGGTTTGAGCTTGCGGTATGGTGATTTTAATCGTTCTAAACTGGAGTATGATTACGCCTTGACTCACTCTTTGAGCTTTAACGGAAATATCCAGCCGACAAAGAACTGGCGTTTTAACTTTAACGCTACTTATGATTTTGACGCTAAGAAGATTTCTTATATGACTTGTAACGTAACTCGTAACTTGCACTGTTGGCAAATGACGGCTAGTTTCGTTCCGGTCGGTCCTTATAAATCCTATACATTCAGTATCGCTGTAAGCTCTGCTTTATTGAAAGATTTGAAGTATGATAAGAGAAGTAATTATAGGGATGGACAGCAGTGGTATTAATAATTGAAAATTGAGAATTGAGAATTGAAAATTAAAGTTACACAATCCAATAATTCTCAATTCTCAATTTTTAATTCTCGCCCCATTTGATGGGGGTTTGCCCAGTTGCGATTAAATAATCATTGGCTTTGCTGAAATGCTTGTTTCCGAAGAATCCCCGGTAAGCGGAAAGTGGGGACGGATGAGCTGATTTAAGAACCAGATTACGGGATGAATCGATGAAAGCACCTTTCCTTTGTGCGTAGGAACCCCATAATATGTAAACGATATGGCTTCTTTCAGCCGCCAGACGATGAATAACAGCATCAGTAAAGGTCTCCCAACCTCTATTTTGATGGGAACCGGCTTGATGCGCTCGTACTGTGAGAGTGGCATTTAGCAATAATACGCCTTGATCTGCCCAACGAATCAAATTGCCAGTTGTTGGAACCGGATGCCCTAGATCATCTTGTATTTCTTTGAATATATTGATGAGGGAAGGGGGGAAAGGTACCCCATCCTGCACGGAGAAACAAAGTCCGTGCGCCTGTCCCGGCTCGTGATAAGGATCTTGGCCGAGGATAACGACCTTCACTTTATCGAACGGGCAGTGCTCAAAAGCGTTGAACATATAAGGACCGGGAGGATAAACAGTACCTTGGCGGTATTCTTGTTTAACGAAATCGGTCAATTGCTTGAAATAATCTTTTTCAAACTCGTCGGCTAACCGTTTTTTCCAGCTTTCTTCAATCTTTACATCCATAATATAATAGTTGGCTGTTAACTAAATAAGCATCATTCCAGCCGCACGTGCTTCCTTGCGCATCTCCTCCGGCCAGATACTTGCCTGTATCTCTCCGATATGGGCCTTACGAAGATAGAACATACACAACCGGCTTTGTCCGATACCACCGCCGATACTTTGCGGAAGTTCACCGCTCAAGAGGCGTTTGTGGAAATATAGTTCCTTTTTCTCCCCGGCTTTGCAAATATCCAACTGGCGTAGCAAGGCTTCCTTATTGACGCGGATACCCATAGAGGATAGTTCCATAGAACGGTTTAGTACATCATCCCAAACCAATAAATCCCCGTTCAATCCGGTTTGTCCGTTCTCGGCGATCGTAGACCAATCATCGTAGTCCGGAGCACGTCCGTCATGCTTCTCCCCATTGCTTAGCGAGCATCCGATACCGATAATGAATACGGCCCCGTATTCCTTGGTGATAGCGTCTTCCCGCTCTTTCGGTGTAAAGGTAGGATATTTTTGTAACAAATCCTCGGAATGGATGAAATGAATCTGTTGGGGGAGCGTCGGGCGGATTTGAGGAAACATCTCGTAAACTAAATATTCGGTACGGACCATAGCGGCATATATGCGACGGACGATTTCCTTGAGGAAATCGATATTACGTTCGCTTTCGCTCATTACACGTTCCCAGTCCCATTGGTCCACGTATAAAGAGTGTAAATTACCTAGCTCCTCGTCTGAGCGGATGGCGTTCATGTCGGTGTAAATACCGTAACCTTCTTCAATGTGATAATCGGCGAGTGTCAGTCGTTTCCATTTGGCGAGTGAGTGTACGATCTCTGCTTTAGAGTCGTTTAAATCCTTGATAGGAAAAGTGACGGCTCGCTCGGTCCCGTTAAGATCATCATTGATACCCATGCCCTTAAGTACGAATAAAGGTGCGGTTACGCGCCTTAGGCGTAGCTCGGATGAGAGGTTTTGCTGGAAAAAGTCCTTGATCTTCTTGATTCCCATTTCAGTCTGGGATAAGTTAAGTAAGGCTTTATACCCTGCGGGTTTAATAAGATAGCTCATATACTTGTTGTACTTTGTGTTTGTGAAATATGTGCGGCAAAGATAATGATTAATGGCAAAATAACAAGAATGTGATCGCTTTTATTTGCAAAATGGCAGAATAAGCAGAATACTTATATGCAAAATATCAAAAATAAAATATTTCTTTCCTGTATTTGCTAAACTAAGATATTATATGTACTTTTGCGCAGTCTTTGGCTCGGTAGCTTAGTTGAATAGAGCGTCAGATTCCGGTTCTGAAGGTCGTGGGTTTGAGTCCCACCCGGGTCACAAAAAATCCTTGGTAATCAATTGATTACTGAGGATTTTTTCTTTTTATGACTCTTTGATAAGGCTCCAATTCTGTGCAGATTCTACTAATATAGCTTAGTTGTTGACCTATTGTTGACCCCTAAATTGTAGAATTAAAATGTTGACAATCAAGGCAGAAGTCCAAAGGGACAAACAGAGAAATGACGGAAGTTACAATGTGAAGATTCGTTTTACTTATGAGAGAAAGGTTAGAAGGCTGTCTTCAAGTCTGTTCGTAACAGCTAAAGATCTTACTAAGTCCTTATCCTTTAAAGATGGTACTCCCATCAAAAGGGAGATTGATGATCTGGTTCGTTATTATCAGGACAAGTGTGCTCACTTTCAAATAGAATCGAAGTGTTACACTTTAGATGAAATTATTAATTGTTTAGACGAGGAACGTGAGAGGAATAGGAGTGTAGATTTTATTCAGTTTGCTAGAGAGTGGATTGCAAATACAGAAGTTAAAGGAGTAAAGAACTACAAAAGTGCTGTGAATACCCTAATTCGTTATGTCAATAAAGAACATCT
This sequence comes from Parabacteroides sp. merdae-related_45_40, assembly GCF_001915675.1. Classification (NCBI taxonomy): domain Bacteria; kingdom Pseudomonadati; phylum Bacteroidota; class Bacteroidia; order Bacteroidales; family Tannerellaceae; genus Parabacteroides; species Parabacteroides sp. merdae-related_45_40. Next base: position 100,129 of record NZ_MNQY01000114.1, read on the forward strand.
GAATGTGAATGATATTACTGTAACCTTCTTAAATGGATTCATTAAATTTTTAAATAAAGAGAGGGAGGCTAGAATCGAGGTATTACGTTGTTCTGGTAAACGAATACCTTCTAACAGATCAGCTTCTCTTTATATAAGTAGTGTTAGGCATTTGTTTAATGAGGCTAAGAGGTTTTATAATGATTATGACAGGAATATCATCCTCATACCTAATTCTCCTTTTGAAAATTTTAAAGTACCAAAGCAAGAAGTTACACGTAAGAGAGCTATTACCCCTGTTTTATTAAAGAAGATATGGGAATTGCCCTATAGGTACACGGTTAAAGGTAATGAGGCGATTTGCCGTTATAATTTAGCGAAAGATTGTTTTATGCTTTCATTTTGTTTAATAGGAATGAATTCCGTGGACTTATTTAATGCTGCTACAAGGATTGAAGATACAATAGTTTACAATAGAACGAAGACAAAGGCACGTAGAGATGATGATGCTAAGATGATGGTTGATATTCCTATAATTATTAGATCTATAGTAAATAAATATAGTGATTGTACTGGCAAACGACTATTCAATTTTTATTTAAACTATGCGGATGAATCAACTTTTAATAAAGCCATCAATTGTGGGTTGAAGGAATTGGGGAAGGAATTAGGTGTTGAAGATTTGGAATTTTATGCGGCCCGTCACTCTTGGGCTACTATAGCCCTGAATAAGGTAGGCATAGATAAATATACTGTGCATGCAGCGTTGAATCATCTTGATGAAAGCATGAAGGTTACAGATATCTACATCGAGCGTGACTTCGTAAATGAAAATAAAGCTAATTTGAAAGTGATAGAATATGTTTTGGGTTGATGGATAAGGTAAATCCCCACTTGCAGTAATGTAGGTGGGGATAACTTGTCTATCTTTGTTGTCCTAACGTTTATATTAATGGAATTAACAGAAGATAAATTAGAATACATTGCTTTCGTTGCAAGAAGAATATTGTTGATGGCAGATTGATTTACACCAGACATAAGACCGGTAAGTTAATCAAAGCTCCCTTGCAACCGCAGGCCGTGGATCTGATCGAGAAATACAGTATCAAAGACAATACTTACCTGTTCCCTATTCTATCTAATTTTCACAAGACTGAATTGCAAAGAGCGAACAGGGTACATAAGGTAATCTCCAAGGTGAACGAACGCTTGAAAGAGATTGGCAAGGCATTGGATATTCCAATTGACCTTACGACCTATGTCGCACGCCACAGTTAAGCAACCGTAATGAAAAGGGCTGGTGTGCCTACCTCAATCATTCGTGAGTTGATGGGGCATAGTTCAGAAAGCGTAACTCAAATCTATCTGGATAGCTTCGACAATGAACAGATGGACGAGGCGATGAGGAATTAGCTCTAAATTATCATGGATTAGCTTGCTTATCTCGAAATTCTTCATACATTTGCCCCAATCTTACAAACGAGGTAAGGGAAAAGGATTAAGAACAAGGAATAATCTCCTGTTCATCACATGGCCTACGTGACAGTGCAGTATCAAAAACGATACCAAGAAAGATGGCCTTCTACAAGAAGCCTAACAGCAATAATTCTACCATAGGTAGCGGCTTCTGCAACTAAGTTACCGGGATATACTTCCCGCACTTACGTTAGACATATTACTCTTGCATCTTTATACATGGATGTAATGTGTCTATTTGTAACTATAACTTAGTCGCAGGAGCTTTTTTTGTCTTCAATCCAATTGTTAAACATTCAAACTTCGATTAAATGAACAAGAAGTTTCTGTTTTCCCGGACAATTGGCATGAGCTACCTATCGGGACTTACCAGCAAGGTAAGAGTAATCCGGCTCGCAGAGTTAATAACAATATATGCGTCTGCATCCCCAATTCCGGGAGAGGTACGAAATCCGTACCGACCATATATAAGCGATTTTACTCAAGTTTCTTACCCATTAATCCCGTCTTGCCATGAGTGAACAGAATGGATTTAAAGGGTTGGAGGTTGTCGAACTGAACATTTCCAAAGGCGAATACCTGTCAGAAGCCTTAAAAAGACAAGGCTACCCCATGCTGCCGAGCAATGCCATTATTAATAAGGTAATGACAGGTACGGGAGCTACTTACATGGAATTGAACGCGAAGTTAAGTCCAAGAAACTCTATCGTGATTGAGCCGTTCAAATCTTCGGTGGAGAACAAGGTACTGACCTTTAATGAAGCTCAAGGGGTGTTCAAAGAAGTGACCGTCAAGAAACTGATCGCTTACCTCAAGAACCCCAACATCAAGTACAAAAAGATCATAACCACCCCCGAAGGGTTTCAGAGCAAAGTCTTGAAGGTGGCAAAGGACTTGGGCTTGAATATTTATAAGGAGTTCTTCTGCCTGTTCGATGAATCCGAGCACTTGACAGAAGATACAGGCTATCGTAGAAGCATATCCGCCCCAATGAAGGAGTTCTTCAAATTCGAGGGAAAGGCTGTCGTGTCTGCCACTCCGTTAAAGCCGAGCAAGTACACCTTAACACTGTTCTTGCGTCACCAATTCAAGTGGGTAGAAATTAAGCCCGACTATGACTATCGGGAGGATATGACTTTGATAACAACCCGTAGCTTTTACAGTCGGGTGAAGCAGGAAGTAAAAAGGCTGTTGGATAACGGTTCTCCCCATGTGTGCATCTTCTATAAGACAACAGAGGGAATCTGTAGCATCGTGGAATCATTGCTGCATGACGGAATAATAAAAGAGGACGACTACAAGGTCTTCTGCTCAAAGGACAGTGCCGACAAGCTAAAGAGCCGCTTCTTGGAACATAGTACGGATAAGCTGGAACTTCCTCTAAGAAGGGTGAATCTGTTTACATCGAGGTTCTTCCCGTCAATAGACATCAATCTGAAAGAACTTTGCGATGTGCTGATACTGTCGAACTACGATCATGTGAAGCACACCCTAATCAATCCGTTCACCGAAGCCATCCAGTGTCAAGGCAGATTTAGGCATGTGTTCCCCAACGGGAAGAGATATAACTCTCTTACGGTTATAGCTTCAATTCCTAACGAGCTTGAAGTTAAACCCGAAGAAGAAATATATAAAGACATCGAGGCGAGAATCAAATGTTACCGAGCCATTCAGCAGGAAGGGATAAAAGCTGATGATCCCACATATTATGATAAGGAATTAAAACGGCTACGGCTGAATGAGGTCTTAAATTCCGAGCGGAACAGATTTGACAGGTTCTCCATAGAGCAACTATTACTTGACGAGCAGGTGAAAGGATATTATCTCTCACCCAATGCACTTAGACAGGCATACGAAGATACAGGATATTTCAATGTGGACTTCCAACCCGAAGATGAAGCGGTCGGTGAAGATGACATTTACAGAATTAAAGCCGCTAAAGCGAAGGATAAATACCAGCTTATTGTATCCACATTAGAAGCGACAAAAGACAATGCCGAGGCGATACGGTTCGTCCGGGCACAATGCGTGGAGGAAGAATGGCTTATCAACGCCTTCTTCAAGTTAGGGAAGGAGGTTATCGAACAACAACAGTACGGTAAGACTGCGATCAAGAAACTATTGAAACAGACCGAGGAGGAAGAAGCCCTACAACGAAGATTCAGCCCGGAGTTTCTTCATGATATGATCAGAGAGTTCGAGTCAGAAACAGGTAACGATTTATATATTCCCGTAAAGAATGTGCTTGACAGGATTGGATACCTGTTGGACTGTTACGGAATAACCTACTCCCGATATGGAGACGGCAAGAAAGATGCAATGTGCAAGTTGTCCGAAGCTCTCATCAAGGAATATTTCGATCCGAGGCGTAGTAACCGGGAGGGTGAGGCCAAGGTCAAGTTTGTTCGGTTTAAAGAGGAGTTGTTTAAACGGAAGGACTGTGAGGAACATATAATACCTAATGTTCTCCCCGGTTGATCCCACCCCTCATTTACTCCCCCCATGCTTGCCAGAAGGAAAATCAAAATTCAGACAGGCATGGGGGTACACCATCAATCACAAATAAAATTATACTCACCAACCAACTCCCCAATCTCCAACTGAGCGAATCTGTAAAAGGTAACACTAAATAGCCCTATATGTAAAATATCCTAATGATATAACACTTATAGTCATTTAGCAAGTAGTAATGAAGTCCTAAATTGTAAACTGAGCGATCCGTTTCATTTAGGACTTCATTCACATACTTGCCAATCAATCAATAATCACTTAATTCAATTACATTATGAGTACATTACAGATCATGCCGTTTGAGGCAAGAGAGAGAAGGTTTCAGGGTTTACAATCAGCAGCGGAGGAAGCTACTTTGCTAGTGCCCAAGCACAAGAATGTCCTACACTTCATTGAGAGTAACACGCAGGAAGCAACCATCAATCACCTAAAGAACGATTGCATTGTTCCAGTCTTCAGCAAGGATAACGAGCTTACTGTTTCACACGCTGCATTCATTGAGACAGTAGGTGAAGCAGTCCAGAATTTCTTTAGCGGTGAACGGATTGAACAACCAGACATT